>CAYYHT010000806.1:0-3526 GCA_964471355.1 uncultured Enterobacteriaceae bacterium | reverse complement strand
GGCGATGCATTTCTTGCCAATCGTCATCACTGGTGATGCGCTGGGTAAGCCCATCAAACACCGTGGTAACGGCACAATCCGCGAAGCGAGAGTCCTCGGACAGGTGTGCGGACATCTCCTCAAGACCAACGGTCGGCACCCCGTAGTAGCCCGGAGTACGGCGACCGTAGTCTTGGTAGTACTCCTCGTCCTCGGCGCGGTATGTGGTCTGCGCCTTGACGCCACCTTCGACCTCCCACCAGAACCCAAAGAAGTGGGCGCTAAGCGGGTCCAGGCTGGAGTGGCAAGACTGACATGTGGGCGTGGTCGCAATCACGTCGTTCGGGTCGCCAGTGGTGATGGCATCGACCTGAGAACGCGAGAAGGAGACGGGCCGCGCCAAGTAGTCGTCGCACAGGAACATGCGAGACAGCTGGTTGGCGCGATGGCGGTTGCCATTGACGCCGGCCGATGGGTACCGGACCCAGGTCGTTGTCATGGACAGGATGCCAGCCATGGGCCGCCCGTCGGTGTAGTAGGCCTGTTGCCAGCCCTCTTCACCGCTCGGGTAGTCGAGACGCCAAGCCTCGGCCAGCAGCGGGTCCGCCATCGTGTGGTTGGCGGTCACGACGTAGCTGTAGGGCAGGTCGTTCTCGATGGTGTATCGCAACAGTCGCAGCGGCTCATCGGCAATGGACTCGGCCAAGCGACGCTCGTCGACGGCCCCCAGACCCATGTCTGCCCAATCGTCGAAGTAGACGTCGCCCGTTCGGGTGAGGTAGCGGTAGTTGAAGACCTCTTCCATGCGGTCGAGGAATCGCGGATCTTCGATGTACCGGTCCACAAACTCGTCGTAGGCCCAAGGCTGGGTCTCGATAAGTTGCAAATCCGCCTCTGACGGATGAACACCGCGCAAATCGACAGAAACTCGAATGAGCTGCTGACGCGCGTTCAGCTGCTCGATGCCGCTATCAGCGACCTCTGCTTCTTCTGGAGCGCAACTGGCCAGCAAGGCCAGCGACATGAGCCACACCACTCTCATGGATCCTCCTCGAACACATCGCGCATGGAAAGCGCGTAGTCCTCAACTGCTGGTGGAACCAAGGTCCCACCGTCCCAAAGAAAATCGAAATCTGGACAGACTTCGATACCAGGCTGTTCCAGGCCGCGCACGTAGACCGTGCCGCAGCCATCACACTCTGAATAGGGGTCGTTCTCGTAGTCTTCGTCCGTCGCGTCGGCGTCGTAGCGAGGCTCGAAAACCAGGTCGTACCAGAATGCATTCTCGTCGCGAATGCTGATGAAGCCCGAAGGTTCGAGAGCACACCCTTCTGGGGGCGTGCTCGCGGGAGAGGCGAAGGCCACGTCCACATGCAGACTGTCAAAACGGGTCTGGATGCGGTGGTCGAAGAAGTACACGTTTCCTCGAACCTCGAGGGTGTCTGCATCGCCGCCCGTGTAGAAGAGGTACATGTCCGTCCGTAAATCACCGGTGGCCCCGGCGTCGGTGACCATGGAACCCGTCACGGTCGCATCGACAAGGCTGCTGTAAGTGAAGCGTGAGAATCCGTCGGCCTCGAACAAGGTCACGGAATCCGACCCATTTCCATCAAACTCAAACAGCACGGTGTCGGCATCCGTGATGGTGCCATCACCGATGATTTGGCGAGTGGCCGTGCTGGTGCCGCCAGCGGTCGTCGTGACGTCGCCGTCGACCGCGAGGCCCGACTCCCAATAGACGAAGCCGCCAAATTCACGCCCGCCACCGGTCGCGCAGTGGTCAGCCCAGCTCACTCCCGGTGCGTCCATGTCGATCTCGTCCATGTCAGGCTCGGGGGGACCGGCGTACAGGTCGGGGCAGCCCGTCTGCAATAGGTCCATTGAGTCTCGATGGGCGGACCAGGCCGACCGCAAGTCCGTCTTGATTGCGATGCGCATGGCATCTTGCAACGCGGTCTCGAAGTCGATGTCTGCTAGGTCTGGAACGGGAAGCTCCGGAACGGGCTCACCCACGTCAACGGGTTCGACCTCTTCGGTGCATGCAAAGAGAGAGAGGACAGCAATGAGGGGCCAGATGCTCATCAGTCGTCCTCCTCTTCAATGGCGACGCCGACGGTCACCACCCAGTCAAAGGCGACCTGGTCACCGGTCTTGATGGCGCTGTACCAAGCGAACCAAAGGCCCGCGTCTTGGAAGTCGTGGTAGATGGATTGGTCCCCGTCGTTGAAGCCATAGGTGCGCGTGTCGCCGTTTCGCGGCAGGTCGCTGTCGTGGCAGGCGTCTGGATTGCCCGACGTCACCGCGAACGTGATGACGAAGGTGTGTCCGCTGCATCCTGTGCAGTCCTCTTCAGCGGGAATGCCGGTGATGCTGTAGACCACATCGCACTCCAGCACGATAAATCGCTCGTCGTCCGGGTCGGTGATCAGCGGGTCGGGAATCTCGCCGTCGATGTACTCCTGAACGAAGAAGTCACCGGTCAACGAGGTGTATGGACCCGTGGATGGGAAGGGTGGTGAGAGCTCCCACAGACCCCATTGATTCATCGTCAGGGTGTGTTCGGGCTCGTCGTTGAGCGAATTGGTCAGCGCAGTATCGACCGGAAAAGACCCCAGGCCCGTGTCGGTATCGACCCAAGTGTCGGTGTCAGGCAGTTCAACGGCCGTCTCTTCGACCGTTGCCGGCGGACAACCCGCCAAGCCACAAATCAGCATGAGGGGAACAATCCCAGCTCTATGCACGCACACCTCCCCGCGTCAGAACTACATGCTACCTTACGTCCCGCGGCCTGACCGCAGTGGAGGAGCGCATGCAGCGCATGGGCGTGTGGCTGATGGCCACCTTGATGGTTTCGGGATGCACGGGAACGGAGGATGGACCTCCTATATTCGCAATTGCTCCAGCGGCGCTGGACTTCGGCGAGGTTCCCTTACAGTCCTCTGACACCCTCTCATTTACGATTTCAAATACCGGCGGAGGGGTGATCGAGGTCTTCAGCGTCAGCCTGACCGACGGCGACTCGGGGGTCTGGTCCATCGCAAGACCGGAAGATGGGCTGATCACAGCTGGCGGAAGCCACATCGTGGACATCACATTTAGTCCCGATTCCGAGCCGGCTGAAATCGGACAAATATCGGTCCGGACCGACCTCGAAAACGTCACAGTTCGGCTGGACGGATTCGGCGCGCCCTCGGTCGCAGACGATGATGGCGACGGATACTCGGTCGCTGATGGCGACTGCGACGAGACCGATGCGTCGATCAATCCTGGGGCCAGTGAGATCTGTGACGGCCGGGACAACGATTGCAACGGCCAAACGCCAGCCAACGAAGCGGACGCAGACAGCGACGGCTCGCGGCTCTGCGACAATGATTGCGACGACGCAGACCCCAACGTTTACCCCGGCGCCCCGGAGATTTGCGACAACAAAGACTCTGATTGCGACGGCGCGAATCCCGACACCAACGACGGTGACTCTGACGGTCAGACCCTGTGCGACGGCGACTGCGACGATGCGGACAACCAGTCCTACACGGGCCACGCAGAG
>CAYYHT010000805.1:0-3554 GCA_964471355.1 uncultured Enterobacteriaceae bacterium | reverse complement strand
AGCAGCTTCGCTTCGCTATCCGCGAAGGCGGCCGCACCGTTGGTGCTGGCGTCGTCGCATCGATCATCGAGTAATTCATGTCCTCTGCAGGAAACAAAATTCGCATCCGCCTCAAGGCCTACGATCACAAGCTGCTCGACAAGAGTGCGCGAGAGATCGTCGAGACCGCCAAGCGTACTGGCGTCGACATCCGGGGACCATTCCCGCTGCCGACGACCATCAATCGCTGGACGGTTCTTCGTGGGCCTCACGTCGACAAGAAGTCGCGAGAGCAGTTCGAGCGCCGTACTCATCATCGGCTGCTCGACATCCTCGAGCCGACTCAGCAAACCGTTGACGCTCTCATGAAGCTTGACCTCAGTGCCGGCGTGCACGTCGAGATCAAGCTCAGCTGACGACCTGGGTGAGTCCTTCGGGACTTACTCGGAATCGCACTTTTACGGGAAGCCACCATGGCCAAGATCGACGTTTACAAACAAGACGGCAAAAAGGCGAAAGGCAAGCTGGAAATCAGCGATGCTGTGTTCGGAACCGACGTGAAAGAGCACCTGCTCTACGCATCGGTCCGGTACCAGATGGCCAAACGCCGCGCCGGAACCCACGACACCAAAGAGCGGGCGGAAGTTCGCGGTGGTGGCGCCAAGCCTTGGCGCCAAAAGGGAACCGGACGTGCCCGCGCTGGCACGACGCGCGCCGTTCACTGGCGTGGTGGTGGAGTTGTCTTCGGACCGACTCCGCGCAACCACGGCCACTCCATGAACAAAAAGGAGCGCCGTAGCGCTCTGTGTTCCGCACTCTCACAGCGTGCCAAGAACGGCGACCTCATCGTGCTCGATGACCTGCAGTTCGACGCGCCCAAGACGAAGCAAGTGACGGCCCTGCTCGAGGCATTCGAGCTGACCGACGCCCTCTTCGTCCTGAGCGAGCGCAATGACAATGTAGAGCGTTCTGCAAAGAACCTCGGCGTCGTCACCGTGCTGCCCAGTGAAGGTGTCAACGTGTACGACGTGCTGCTTCGCAGCAAGCTCGTCATGACCAAAGCCGCGGTGGAAGCCGTGACCACGCGATTGGGAGGCTAGCAATGCAGCTCGCCAGCACCCTCGTTCGTCCCATCATTACCGAGAAGAGCTCGTCTTTCCTCGGCGGCGAGAGCACTTTCGCCTTTGAAGTGGGATTGAACTCCAACAAGTACCAAATCAAGCAGGCTATCGAGCAGTTCTACGGCGTTGACGTCGTGGACGTGCGCACCATGGTGGTGCGCGGCAAGATCAAGCGCTTTGGCCGTCATACGGGCAAGCGTTCGAACTGGAAGAAGGCCTACATCACTCTCGCCGAGGGCCAGTCCCTCCCGATTTACGAGAGCTAGTCATGGGTTTCCGCAAGTTCAAGCCGACCTCAGCAGGCCGACGGTTCATGTCGGTGTCCGATTTCGCTGAAATCACGACATCGCGCCCCGAGAAGTCTCTGATCGCACCCCTCTCCAAGAAGGGTGGCCGCAACAACCGTGGTCGCATCACCGTTCGCCATCGCGGCGGTGGTCACAAGCGCCGCTACCGCATCATCGACTTCCGTCGTGACAAGCAAGACGTGCCCGGAAAGGTCGCTACCATTGAGTACGACCCGAACCGTTCAGCGCGCATCGCTCTGATTCACTACGCCGATGGCGAGAAGCGCTACATCCTTCACCCCCTCGGGCTGAAGGTTGGCGACCAGGTCATCACCTCCGAAACGGCTGACATCAAGCCGGGCAACAGCATGATGCTGGTGTCGATTCCACTCGGAACTTTCGTGCACAACGTCGAGCTCACCGGCGGCCGTGGCGGCCAGCTGTGCCGCTCGGCGGGCACCTACGCACAGGTCATGGCAAAGGAAGGCGGCTACGTATTGCTGCGGCTCCCTTCCGGTGAGCTGCGTCGGGTGTGGGGTAAGAACCGGGCCACGCTTGGCCAGGTCGGCAACCCCGAGCACGAGAATATTGAAATCGGAAAGGCGGGCCGCACACGCTGGCTCGGCGTTCGTCCAACCGTTCGCGGTACCGCGATGAATCCTGTCGATCACCCACACGGTGGTGGTGAGGGGCGTTCCAAGGGACGTCACCCCGTCACTCCATGGGGTAAGCCCACCAAGGGCTACCGCACTCGCCCCAAGGGCAAGGCATCTGACAAGTTCATCACGAAGCGCCGGAACAAGAGGTAACAAATGGCTCGTTCCATCAAGAAAGGCCCGTTCGTCGACGGCCCGCTCCTTAAAAAGGTTTACGCGGCTCGTTCGGCCGGCAGCAACCGGGTCATTAAGACCTGGAGCCGTCGTTCTTCGATTGTCCCCGACATGATTGGTCTGACGTTTGCTGTGCACAACGGCAAGCAGTTCATCCCTGTCTACGTCACCGACCAGATGATCGGTCACAAACTCGGCGAATTCGCCCCCACCCGGACCTACCGTGGACACACGGCAGACCGCAAGGGCCGCATCCGCTAGGAGATCATGATGTCTACCGCAAAACTGCGCGGCGCGAGCGTTTCTCCGCAAAAGGCCCGTCTGGTCGCGAATCTGGTTCGTGGCCGCGATGTGTCCGAGGCGATTGAGATTCTGGCGTTCACCCAGAAAAAGAGCGCTCCGCTCATCCGCAAGCTCGTCGAGTCTGCTGTTGCCAATGCCGAACAGGCTGACGACAGCGTTGACGTCGATGAGCTCTATGTTGAGACCATCCTGGTCGACATGGGTCCCCGTCTTCGTCGGTTCCGACCGCGGGCGCAGGGACGCGCCACTCGCATTCTAAAGCACACCAGCCACATCACCGTCGTTCTCGGGACGCGGGAGTAATTCATGGGTCAGAAGATTCATCCGAAAGGATTCCGCGTTGGAATCACCACAGGCTGGGACAGCAACTGGTACGCCGACAAGGAGTACCAGAAGTATCTCGAGGAAGACCTCAAGATCCGCCTGCACATCAAGGACAAGCTCCAGTCTGCCGGCGTGGCACGCATCGTTATCGAGCGTGCTGCCAATAAGGCCAAGGTGTTCGTCCATGCAGCGAAGCCAGGAATCATCCTGGGCAAGCGTGCAACGGGCCTCGACGCCCTGCGCAACGAGCTGCAGCGCCTGACCAGCACCGAGGTGTTCGTCAACATCATTGAAGTGCGCAAGGTCGAGACCGAGGCCATCCTGGTCGCCGAGAACATCGCGGCACAGCTCGTGAAGCGAGTCAGCTTCCGTCGTGCCATGAAAAAGGCGATGACGCAGGCAAGCCGCGCCGGTGCCAAGGGCATTCGCGTGCAGTGCGCCGGACGTCTGGGTGGGGCCGAAATGTCTCGTCGCGAGTGGTACCGAGAGGGCCGCGTGCCCCTTCATACGCTTCGCGCCGACGTGGACTACGGGCTCGCAGAGGCCAAGACGACCTACGGCATCATCGGTGTCAAAGTCTGGATTTTCAAGGGCGAGAAGCTCGCCGGTGACAGCGAGGGTCGGCGCTTCTAAGCGCTGCCCTTCGTCACATTAGGAGTCAACAATGCTTTCCCCCAAGCGCGTTCGTCGTCGCAAGGTCCAAAAGGGCC
>CAYYHT010000804.1:0-3561 GCA_964471355.1 uncultured Enterobacteriaceae bacterium | reverse complement strand
AACAGACATCGCCCGACAAGACACCACCCGAACCTCCTGCCCAGGCCGCTCATGGCGAGTGACCCGCTCGACGAGGTCGAGAGCAACCGCATGCCGCTGCTGGAGCACCTCAAAGAGCTCCGCTATCGGTTGATTGTGTCCGGCATTGCGGTGGCCGTCGGCATGGTCGTGTCGCTCATCTTTGTGCAGCCGATGTTCGCCGTGCTGACCGCCCCCTTGCGGCTTGTGATTCCGGGCGCAGGCGGGGTCCATCCCGAGATCGACGAGCTATACCGAACCCTCATCGGGCCTCTATCCGCCATCGTCCAGGACACGCAGATCGAGGGCACACTAGCCATTACGAGCTCGCCACTCGAGGGCATCTATACCTACTTCCGGGTTGCGATGATGGGCGGCCTGGGCTTCTCGGTGCCGGTCATTTCGTGGCAAGTCTGGGGGTTCATCGCGCCCGGGCTGTACAAGACCGAGCGCCGGATGGTCTACCCGCTGGTCCTCTTCAGCACGTTGCTGTTTTTGGGAGGAGCGGCATTCGCATTCTTGGTGATTCTGCCGCTGGCCTTCCCCTTCTTCTTCACCGTCATCGAGGCCGAGCCCGTCATCAGTGTGGGCGGCTATCTGTCCACCGTCGTGCGCTTCTTGGTGGTGTTTGGCGGCTGCTTTCAGCTGCCGGTGGTGGTCTGGTTCATGGCTCGACTGGGTCTGATCGACCACAGAGACATGATCTCGGGCTTTCGCTACTCGATGGTGGGCATTTTTGTCATCGCCGCCATCATCACCCCGCCCGAAGTGCTCACGCAGCTCGCCCTGGCCGTGCCGCTCATCTTTCTGTACTGCGTCGGCATCGTTGTGGCGTTCTTCACGTCGACCAAGGTGCGCGAACCCGATGACGGCAAGCTGACGTTCGGCAACTAGCGCGGGCTCTTGAGAATCCCCGGAAACTGCACTCCCGCCCGGGGATCGATGCCCTGGTAGTTGTTCTCGGCCTTGCCCAGGTTCACGGTAAAGCTCATGTGCGGCAGATAGGCGCGTCCATCCTTTTCAACCAGCCCTTCGGGCGGATTGGGGTAGGGGCCGGCAATGCGGAATGCGCGTACGACGGCGTCATCGAGCTCTGGGCTGCCTGACTCGCCCGTCACCACTAGGCTCTCGAGCGTACCGTTGCCGTCCAGCACCGCCTCGACCGCGGTGGTGTAGCGGGGCTTGGCCAGAATGACGCTGTTGGGCAGGTTGTCGAGGTTCTGGCGCCAGTACATGTTGACCAGGCGACGAATGCGATTGAGGTAGCCCGCGTACAGGAACTCCTTGGTGTTCAGCGCGTGCACGTCTGAGCGCTTGACGTTGAGCAGGTCGTTGCTCGGTGCTCCGGCGATGTTGGCGTCGGCGTGAGATGCCGCTGTGGGCGCCTGCACGCCGTCTTTGTTGGTGAGGGTCCAGGGCGAGGGCAGGGCGGCCATGCGGCCGTCGCGATCGGGGTCGAAGCGGTCGTTGCCGATCATGGCACCGGTGGACTTCTCGGTCATGTTCAGGTCCAACAGGTTCTCGGTCTCGTAGCGCTCGTCTTTGCTGTAGCGCTTGGACAGCACCTCTGGCGTGACCTTGAAACGCTCCGAACGGGTCTCTTCCTCGACCGTCTGATCGTGCTCGGCGAGGTAGTCCGCGTCGTCGGGACGCTCTTCTTCCTCTGGCGGTGCCAGGTCGACGATCTGACCATCGTGCTCGTCCTCTTCTTCTTCTTCCTCCTCCTCTTCCTCGTCGTCTTTCTCTTTGGGCTGCACGATCACCAGGGACACGGGCATGCGGCTGGCCGGTGTGGCGTCAGCGAACAGACTCAGCAGCCACAGCAGCAGGCCAAAGGCCGTGTCCACCGCCACAATGGACGCATGGAAGACCAGCGCCAGCAATAGGAAGACCAGCAATCGGCGGGCTCTTGCCACTACTCGTCCCCCGTCGCGATGAGGGGATTGTTGTAGTGGAAGGTGACCTTTCGATGCAGTGTGCCCGTCCACTCGACGGCCTTGGGACGTCGCGGGAAGCGCTTGGGAATGGCATCGAGGCCGATTTGGTCGACGAGCGGGTGGCCAGATGACTTCACGATGTGGACATCGGTCACTTTGCCGCTGCTCTCGACCGAGAAGTAGATCGTCACGCGACCCTGCACGCCCTTGGCGCGCAGGTGAGGATCGATGTCGATCTCCATCCACCGATCGCGAATCAGATCGTCGGTCTTGGCCAGGTACTCACCCAACGCGGTTCCCTGGGCGTTGATCATCACCTCGTCGGCCAACAGGTATTTGTCGTTCAGCAGGGCCTGTGCCGACGTTGCGACGCTGCCCTCACCACTGCCTTCGCCAGTTGTCTGCCGGCGAGGAGCCAGCTTGCTGCGGTCGATGCCGCCCCAGCCGAGCGCATCGCGCAGGTTGGCGACGGGGTCTGACGCACCCTCGATGACGTCTTCGCCCCGTCCCTCCTGGGGCTTTTCCTCCAGCTCGGCCAGTGCCTCTTCGTCGTCTTCGAGGTCGGTACCGCCCAGGTCGACGGCTTCCTCAGGCCGCTCAACCAGAGCTGTCTCGATACCGTCGGTGGGTGAGGGGGTCACGTCATTGCGCTCGACCTTGGTCTCTGGCGCGGCGGCATAGGTCACGCGGACGGCCATCGGCTGCCACCAATCCGCGCCCTCTGTCGCTGCCGAGTCCATGCCCATTGGAGCGGGCGCGTAGCCCGTCGCCGTCGCCGCTCCCCCCGATGGTGTGGCTGCCACTGCTGCCGATGAAGTGCCTCCGCCAGCGCGGGCGCTGGGTCCACCGGCTCTCCGGCGTCCCGATTCGCCGGCGGCACCGCGACCCATAGAGTCGCCACGCCTGCCTCCGCCACCGGCGAGGGCTCCGGCCTGGGACGTCTCATCGAGCGTGGACATGACATTGCCCATGGGATTGCTGGGGTCGCCTGCGTCCATCTGCAGTGTCGGGGCGGCTTCGTCTGGGGTCTGACCGTCCACCTTGAGTGTCTGGGGGCCGAGCTCGCTGGCAGTGATGACGGTGCGTGTCTCGAGGTCGGTCTTGGACGACATGTTGCTGATGACCGGGGCCACGGCCACGTCTACGGCGGGCAGGTTGTCGTCGTTGCGCACAAAGTCGATCCAGTCGGCTCCGTCGTCATCGTCACGGTCGGCGATCGCATCGGCGACAACCTCTGGCTCCTCCTCTTCGGTTTCTTTGGCCTGCTCCTCTTCGCGCTCGGCCGTCACCTCAGCCTCGTCGGCGATCATCTCGGCCTCGGAGTCGGGTTGTGGAGCCTCGTCGGCTGCGTCTGCGCTGACGGGGGCCTCGTCGTCTACGGGCTCGACATCTGGAGGCTTGCTGCCGTCGGGCAGCTGTTCTCTTGGCTCGTCCTTGGCGGCATCAACGTGGGTGTCCGGGTCGAGCTCGGCTTTGGCCGCGACCTCTTCGGGAGTGGCGGCGATGGCCTCGTCCGCTGTGGCCAATTCGGCGTCGGCCACCTCGGCAAGTGTGTCGTCCTCTTCGACGGCGTCGGGCAGTTCAGCATCGTCGGTGGAGGAGGGCA
>CAYYHT010000803.1:0-3572 GCA_964471355.1 uncultured Enterobacteriaceae bacterium | reverse complement strand
ACGGCTTCACCGACGAATATGCACGCTCCATCTGCGAGCGTGTGTCTCCCGACGCTGCCTTCTACAACTGGCACCCCATCAAGGGCGACGACGAGCCCGCGGAAGAAACCACCGAGTGATTCTGGTCACGGGCTTTGGTCCGTTCCCTTCGGTGGCTGACAACCCGACAGCACGGCTGGCCCGTGCCGTTGACGGTTGGCGAATCTCAGGCGAGACCATCGTCGGTCGCGTGCTCGATGTGTCCTATGAACGCGGGCCGGCCGAAGCGATTGCCGTGGCTCGCCTGCTGCAGCCTCGATTGGTGATTGGCCTGGGCGTCAGCAATGCCTCGGTGGGGGTCCGCGTCGAGTCTCGAGCGGTCGCCGCATGCGTGGGAGCCGATGTCGATGGCCTGACCCCGGCAGCCAATGGCGATGTCGCCTCGGTGAATGCCACCGCGGACGTCACGGCTCTGGCCAGGGCCCTCGGCGCCGAGACGTCGGCCGATGCGGGCCAATATGTGTGCAACGCGTGGCTCTATCGAGTCGTGTTGGCCCTGCCCGATACGCCTGTGGGCTTCGTCCATGTGCCCGCGGCGGGACTTGATCCCGAGCATCTGCTCAACGGAATTGCCGCGCTGCTCTGATTGGCTAAACGCGCTGCCTCGCAAGCGGGTAGATGGGGGTGAGGAGGCGTCGTGCGCCACGTACCACTCATCTTGCTCTTTGGCCTCGCGGGCTGTTTGTCCAGCACCTGGGATCTGCCCGACGTTGGCGGACCGGGCGCGGGCTACGTCGACCGTGCCTACTACCCCGATGCAGATGGGGACGGCTGGGGCGATGACCTCGAGCTGACGATGATGTCCCGCGCCGATGACACCGAGGGAATGGTCCGCAACAACCGGGACTGCGACGACGGGGACGCAACAGTCACCGGCTTTATCGGCGCCCTGTGCCCCGACACCCTTGTGCTCGATGACGAGCCCACCGAAGTGGTCGGCATCCTGACGAGCGACCGAGACTTTGTCGCTGTGCATCCCTCGGCTCCCGTCGAACATCCAGTGCCCGCTGAAGTGGCGTGCCGATGGTGGGGGCTTGTGGGGCATCTCGCGACCTTCTCGGACATGGCCGAGTTCGGTTTGGTGCGCGACCGCTTGGACGAAGCCGCCGACGGCGAGCCATACGCGGTGTGGATTGGATTGGCCTCGGACGGAGAGCAGTGGGGCTGGACCGATGACACCGATCCCGGAGTCATCGACGCGATCGGCTGGTGTGATGCAGTGCCGCCAAACGCCGCGTGGCACGACCGCGCCGCCCTGGTGAAACGCTCCGATGGCTGGTGCCTGGGCCTGCCTCCACAATCTGGCGGCGCGCAGTACAGCAACTACACCGGGCATTTCGTGTGCGAGCGGCCGGCTCCCGACCCCGATGAATACAAGATCTGGCTCGCCGAAACAGACTGAGCCAAGCCCTATTCGGTGGGCGGGTCACCCTGGCCGCCGGCGGTGATGTCGCCGGTCGACTCCTCGTCGGAGAGGTAGATCTGAACGCGTCGATTGCGCTGCCGACCATAGGGAGTGGTGTTCGGGGCCAACGGCTGCTCGGAGCCACGCGGGATGACTTCAAAGTAGATGTTCGGAAGCTGCTCTTCGAGGATGCCCTGTACGGCTTGTGCGCGGCGCTCAGACAAGGCCACCGAGTCATCTTCCCGGTTGTCGGTGTAGCCCTCGAGCACGATCTGGTTGGTCTGTCCGACGCGTTCGCGAAGCTCTTCGACCAGCATGCGCATGCGAGCCTGGCTGCGTTGATTGGGCTGGTCGCTGGCTTCTTCGAAGTGGATGGTCTCGCGCAGGGGCCGGGGGTCGTCGAGGCGTTCGGGACGCAGGAACATGGGCACGAACCGCGCCTCGTCGACGATGTCTTGGCCAGCGGGTTGCCCGATCCATCTCAGGAAGTCGTCGACGTCCTCGCCCGCGGCTTGGCCCTTGTACAGGTACAGGTCGTGGTACAGCGGATAGGCGCCGCGGATGATGTTCTGCTGACTTGGCAGCACCGGGTAGCCATCGGTGTCGGCTCGCAGGCCGACGATCTTGCCGTTGGACTCAGTCATCGAGATGAAGGTGATGGCGCTGGGGTCGGCTTTGAGCATGCCGTTCGCTTCTTCGACGGTGACCGCGGGGATGCGTGAGCTGATGCCCCGTGGACCGCAGAAGAAGTCTTCGAATAGTGCGCGCGTTCCCGAGCCGGGCGGGCGCGTGATCGGATTGATGGGCGCGTCTTCGAGACCGAGGAAGCTCCAGTTATCGATCGTGCGCGTGCAGAAGATGCCAATGACCTGGTCATAGGTCAGCGAGTCGATCGGATTGGATGGGTGCACCGAGATGGCGACAACGTCGACGGCCACGATGTGGCGCACGCCTTCTTCTTCGAGTGAGAAGCCATTGGCCTTGGCCTGTTCTTGTTCGGCAGGAGTGTGCACCCGGGATGATGCCGCGAGCTCGGCGTTGCCATCGAGCATCGCTCGGAAGCCCGTGTGGCTGCCGCCGCCGGTGATCTGAAACCCGGTGTTGGCCGAGCCGCGCTCGTACGAGTGCGCCAACATGGGCATCAGCATCGAGGTGATCGACTCCGAACCTACGATTCGGATGACCGGTTTCTCGTCGGCTTTTTCGGGGGAGCTGCCACATGCTGAGAGCAAGAGCAGCCCGGCAATCGACGCACGCATTCGCATCCCTGGGGCGGGTGTGACCCTATCATGGTACTTGCACACGATGCTTCTCCTCCTCGCTCTCGCCTGCCATCAACCGTACGAGTTCCCCGATCCGAGCGCTTGGCAAGCCACGACGGGACCGGGCGGGCCAAGTACTCCCTTTGAAGACGCCGATCTGGGTGAGCACTGCGCCTACCTGACCGGAGACGAGCGGGATCACGACCACCACAACCTCGTGGTCATGCACGACGGCTACCTTTGGATGCCCTGGTCGCCAGAGTCGGGTGGCGGCGGCTTGTCGGTCTACGAGTTCGATGACCCCTGCAATCCGGTCAAGATCGGCGAGGGGTGGACGCCCAACATGCGCGAGTCCCACACCCTGGCCTTTGGCAAGGTCGGCGACCGCGAGTACTTGGCGGTCGACTACATGGCTGAGGACACGCTGGGACCGGGCGGAGTGGGCTTCTGGGACGTGACCGACCGCACCGCCCCCGAGTGGGTGGGCCAGGCCGAGATCGCCGATTTCCTGTACGTCGATGCCTACCTGCGCGTCACCCTGTCGACGTTCTGGCAGGGGCGCTACGTCTACACCTCGGGCGGCTTCAACGGCATCTCGGTCTTTGACGCGGCCGACCCAAGCAATCCGGTGTTGATGCACCAGTTCAACGTCGAGGCACCTGCGCTCGAGGCGGGCACTTTCCACGTGATTGGCAACATTGCAATGGCCAGCTCTGCGGGCTTGGCTCAAACCGTGATGTTTGACGTGTCCGACCCCCTCAATCCAGTGCCGGTCCCCGGTGGACTGTGGCAGACCGAGGATGCGGGAGGAGACATCCGGAACTACTACTTTGCCAATGTCGGCGGCAAGTACGGCTTGTTCGCGC
>CAYYHT010000802.1:0-3576 GCA_964471355.1 uncultured Enterobacteriaceae bacterium | reverse complement strand
AGATCGCGTGGTAGGGCTGGTCGCGGGCTCGAATGTGCAGGCGACCTATGGCCTGTCCAAGCGCATTGGCGTGGGGGCATCCATGCCGGTGTGGTTCGCGGCCGAGGGCCCGGCGGGCATCGGCGGACCTGCGGTCGGCGACCTGCGCCTCTCTGCGCCAATTGGGGTGGTCCTGCCCGACGTGCGCGGGCGCGGAGGAGCGCTGCTGATTCAACCCGGACTGCGCCTGCCGACAGGCTCGACCCAGCGCTACTTGGGTGATCCTGGGGTCGCGTTGGGCACCGTCGTCGCGGGCGGGTGGAGCAACCGCTTTGTGGGCGGTGGAGCCAATCTCGATGTCGAGTGGGAGAGCCGGACAGGCCCACCGGAGTGGCCGGGCGGACTGCAGCTCGGCGGTGGCGCCTGGGCCGGAGCGGTGCTCGACGACTGGGGAGTGCAGCTGGAGTGGAGGGCGACACGGCCCTTGGCCGAAGCGAGTGTGTCCGGTGTGGACGTCGGGCTGCCCTCTGAGCTGTTTGTGACCGCTCGCACCCGAGGTCAGTCGGGGTGGTTCTTCTCGACGGGCATCGGCACCGCCCTCAGCTCTGGCGTGGGTGCGCCAGCGGTGCGTGGATTCGCCGGAGTCGGCTTTGCGATGGGCGAGGCCGAAGAGCTGTTTCGAGAGCCAGAGCCGGAGTTCATCCCCAAGTATGTCGAGGCCAAGGCGCTGGACCCCGATGGCTTCCCGGTGCGCGGGGCCGAGGTTTTTGTCGCCTCGCAGCTGGTCGGCACCACCGATGCGGACGGATTGGTCTTCATGCACCGGCGCATTCGTGCGGGTACCGAGCTTCTGTTCGTGCGCGATGGCATGGCCGATGCGACGGCGATCTCCATGGCCGCAGGAGAAGGGGTGGTCGACGCGACCCTGGGCTGGTTGCCCGTCGCTTTCGAACTGCGCGTGGCCGACTCCGGTGGCGAGAGCCTCGACGCCACCGTCACCTTTGACGGCACCTCGCCTGTGACCGAGGCCTCGGTGGACGACGTGGGCACCCGGCTGTACTCGTTGCCCCCAGGCGAGTGGCGGCTCGTGGTCGGCTCCGAGGGCATGGGCACCCAAGAGCGCACCGTCACTGTGCCGGCAGGTCGGCGCGACAAGATGCGTGTCGATGTGGTGCTGTTCCCCGCTGTCGATGGGGGAACGCGGCTTACCTTGAGCGTGGCGGGTCCAGACGGCGATGCGGTCGAGACGGCCTTGGTACGCATCGACGGCAAGATCTTCGGCACCACCGGCAGTGGTGGAGACATCACAGTCACCGGGCTCAAGAAGGGCAACGTCGAGGTGTTGGTCGGCTCCGACTCCTTTGCCGACGGTCAGGCCCAGACGGTGCGGACCGATGGTGAGGGGACGACCGACGTGGTGCTCGACTGGTTGCCCGGCTCGGTCAAGGTGGTGGCCAAGGGACCCGATGGGCGCGTGACCGATGCGATGGTGCAGCTGGTTGGACCCGCGCGCTTGCCTCCGGTGCTGCTCGGGCCCGACGGCTCGCGTGTGTTCACCCTGCGCGAGGGCATCTGGACGCTGCTGGTGTCGTCGCCGGCATTGGGCATGCAGGAACGAGAGTTCGAGCTTGTCGGAGGCACCGGCGACCTGTTGCTTGTCGAGGTGGTGTTGCTGCCAGGGGAGTACGGTGAAGCCGAGCTGGCCATTCGGGTGCTCGACGCCGACGGACGTGCCATCGATGGCGCGCAGGTTGTGCTTGGCGGGCTGGCGGCGGGCGCCACATCGACCCGTGGCAACCTTCGGCTGCGCGAGCTCGACCCCGGAGACCGCCAGCTGACTGTGACGTCGGACCAGATGCGGCCCTATCTTCTCGACCTGAATCTGGTCGCAGGGGTTCAGGAACGCGATGTGGTGTTGCGCTGGCTACCGGGATCGGTGCAGCTGAGGGCACAGGACGCGGTGGGTCAGCCCATCGATGCGTTGGTACTTGCGGCGGGTCCGGGCTCTGTTCCGCCGACCCAGCTGGGCCGTGACGGCGAGCACCTGTTCACGCTCGATGCCGGTGAGTGGGAGCTGCTCATCTCCAGCGACGAGCTTGGCATGCAGGCGCGGGACGTCGTGGTGCCCGATGACCACGACCGCCTCATCGATGTCAGAATGGGCCTCGATGCGCCCGAGAGCTCCGAGGGAGCTTCGCTGCAGGTGCGAGTCTTAGGACCCGATGAGCAACCACTCGAAGGGGCCGTCGTCTCACTCGATGAGCGTGTTCTGGGCACGACCGGAAGCGTCGGAACCCTGCGTGTGGGCGACTTGGCGCCGGGAGAGCGCACAGTGGTGGTCGAGAGGCTGGCCATGGCTCGCAGTGAGCAGCGGGTCACGCTGACCGCAGATGCGGCGCAGGAGACGGCAGAGATCGCCATGGGGTGGGGCGTAGGCTCGCTGCAGGTCAAGGTGGACGGCCCGACCGGTCCGGTGACGGACGCGCTGATTGGCATTGCCGCACCGGGCGATGTGCGGCCGCCAGTGATGGTGGGCTCAGACGGCAAGCGCATCTTCTCGGTGCCATCCAACAGCACCACATGGGTGCTGGTGTCGTCGCCGACCCTAGGCGTGCAAGAGAAGCCGGTGCCGGTGTCGGACATCGAGCAGCTGACGACAGTGCGCTTCATGATGAGGCCGTTCGCGGCAGAGACTGCGGTGCTGCTGTTGATTGTCCGAGACGACCAGAGGCAGCCCATGGCGGGTATTCCGGTGCACATCGACGGGGAATTGGTGGGCGAGACCAGTCCCGGAGGGGTCGTGTTGGCCGAGGGCCTGTCGGTGCGGCGCGAGGTTGAGGTGTTCGTCGACGCGCCGGAAGGGCGCATCGACCAGACGGTGCAGCTGGATCTGGCGGCGGGCTCCCAGCAGCGCACGGTGGTGGTGCCGTGGCAGCTCGCGACGGCGTCCTTCACGATTCTGGACCAGGACTCCAATCCTGTGGATGCCGAGGTCACCTTCCAAGGACCGGCCTGGGTCCCGCCTCGGCGGGTCGGCCCTGATGGTCTCGAGGACTTTGCGCTGCGGCCGGGGCAGTGGACTGCACTGGCGAGTCACCCCGAACTCGGCGTTGCCGAGCGTCGCTTCGAGGTGCCAATCGGTGGCCAGCCGATGGCCATGGAGCTGTCCCTAAAGAAGGGTCGCACAGTCGTCACCGGCAACGAGATCGCGTTCGGCGAGCCGATTCTGTTCGCCGTCAACGACAGCGCCTTGCCCGAGGCGGCCTTTGCGTTGCTGGACGAGGTGGCCCTGCGCATCAAGGCCGACACCAGCATCGTGCGGCTCGAGGTCCAGGGGCACACCGACTCCACCGGTGATGCAGAGTACAACCGAGTGTTGTCCGAGCAGCGGGCCGAGTCGGTGCGGCTGGCGTTGGTCGAGCGCGGCGTGGCCCCCGAGCGCTTGAAAGCGATGGGCTACGGCCTGCGACGACCGCTGCGATCGAACGACACCTCCGAGGGCCGGGCGCTGAACCGCCGGGTGGTCTTCGCGATTGTCGAGCGCTTGGAATAGCTTAGCTTAGCTGAGGTGTTAGCTGAGGTGTCAGGTATTTCCAT
>CAYYHT010000801.1:0-3579 GCA_964471355.1 uncultured Enterobacteriaceae bacterium | reverse complement strand
CACAGACCGGGCGAGCTGCTAGACGTGCCTCGCTGGTGTAAAAAATGTTACAGCCTATTCCGTCGCGCCGTGGGCGACGACGGCCTCAAAAAGGCGTTCCCAGCGGTCGCGGGCAACGCCGCCGCGAGCGCGGCGCATTGGCACGCGAAGGCAGCTGCAA
Source organism: uncultured Enterobacteriaceae bacterium (assembly GCA_964471355.1). GTDB lineage: Bacteria > Myxococcota_A > UBA796 > UBA796 > CAYYHT01. Next base: position 3,419 of record CAYYHT010000801.1, on the reverse strand, counting down.
AGCGCGCGAGGCTCCCCACGGCGCGAGGACCGGGAGTCGACGAGGCCATGAGCGACGCAGGCGACGCGGCGGCGGAGTCCTTCGGTCAGCTTGCAGCACCGGTCACCGAGCTGTGGGGGCAAGCGGGCGACATGGCGTCGGAGGTGGGCGACATGGCCTCGGACTACGCCCCATCGGGGTCTTGGTTCGGTGGCCTGGGTGAGGCAATGAGCGGGGTCAGGACGGGAACAAGCGAAGGCTCTTTCGGCGGCGACGATGGGGAGTACCGCAGCACGACCGACCAGACCTCCTTCGAAGCAGGCCCGATGGGATTGTCTGGCTCGTTCAGCTCCTCCCATAGCGAGGAAGCCGCGACCTATGGACCTGGCTCGTCCATGGACGAGAACGTGGACTTTGAAGCCGATACGCCGGGCAGCCCTGCCGAGCTGAAGATCGCCGCGGGTCCAAGCAGCTCCTCCTCTGACAAGAGCAGCGTGTCTGCCGACTGGAATGTGCTGGACGGGACGGCCAGCGCCGGCGCAAGCAGCTCAAGGGCTGCGACGCACGCAGATGGTTCGGGGTCCTCCAGCTCCGAGGACTATGCCAGCAGTCTGGGGACGGGAGGAGGGCTCACGCTGAACAGCAGTGCAGAGTTCAAGCAGTCTGACAAGGCGGCAGATGGCAGCAGCAGTGGCATGCAGGCCAAAGTGAGCGCCGACCAGAAGTTCATCGTGGCCGATGGTGAGCTCGGGTACGGCGGCGGAGTCGAGGCCTATGCAGGCTCGGCAGGCGGGCCGCAGTACGGCGGCAGCACATCGGGCCAGGTGACCACCAAGGGAGCAGGCGTGTCGTCAAAGGGCGGCGTGAAACAGCTCGACGGTGACGGCAACACCACGGGCTCGGCTCATGTCCTGTCGAACGCAGGCTTCGAGACCGATCTGCGTGCCATCGACGACGATGAGCAGACCGGCGGCTTGGAATACACCGAGAAGTACTCAGCAGGAGTGGGCGCGGCTGCGGAAAAAGATGGCAGTTCGTGGATGAAGATGGTTGGCGACGGCATGGGCGAAGCGGCCGAGAACATGGGGGTATCGCTGGGCATCGGTGCCAGCGCGGGTCGGTCAGAGTCCTTCACATACGCCCGCGAACTCTCCGACTATGAACAGGACAAGGGCTTCGGCGCCGATGGAGACCTCGATCTTTCAGAGCGCCCAGGCGCGATGGCGGATGGGTCCGATCGACAGTTGGTGCGCTCGGTGATCGGCGGCGACGATGCAGCAGCGTGCGCGTCTCAACTCGAGGACGGGGAGTCCTGGGAGCGCCAATCTGAAGCAGAGTACTCGGGCGAAGCATCGATGGGCCTGAATGTACTGGGCTACATCGTGGGCGGTGGCACCAAGTACGTGCGGACCGCGAAAGTCGAAAAGACGACCCATCCCGAGACAGGACGTGCAGCCGTGCGATTGAGCGTCGGCTTTGTCGATAGCGAGTCCGAGAAGGAAGGGGTGCAAGGCACCGGTATGGGCATCGCCAACAAACTCGAGTACGAGAGCGAGAGCGCTTCGGGCCACGCGCTGACAGTCCTGCTCGACCCGGATTCGGCGGAGTACCAGCAAATCTACGACCGCGTACTCGCGGCCGAGTCCATTGAAGCGCTCGATGCCTTGAGTCAGGACGAAGATGTGATGGCCTGGGGCGACGGCCAGGTGTGGTCCGAGGCCGAGACCGACACCGAGTCGTTCGCTTCAGGCGCCGCCACAGTCAACAAGCAGGGCAGCATGGCGCTCGACGTCGAGGCCAAGGACGGGCATCTGAGCTCGGAAGGGACGGCGTCGAATTCGACGGAAGTTGGGTTTGGGGGACAAGCCATCGGTTCATCCAGAAGTAAGGCCAGTGTAGAGACGGAGGGTCGGGGGCTGACTGCCGACCTCGCCGAATCCGAGTCGGTACCAGGTTTGAAGTCCGGCTGGGAGATGCTGAAGTCACTCGGCGACCTGTCGATGACCGACGTGTTGGAGCACGGTCCCCGGGGCGCGTTGATGCAGGCGGTGACGAAGACGACGACTGAGTTGAAGTCTCAGGTGAACCTCGATGGCGATGACGTCGCATTGCTGACGCGGCGTGCGGCGCACACCAAGGAATGGGGCTGGTGCGCGACCTATCCCGACACCGCTGAGTCCTGGGACCAGCTCGGGAAATCGCTGCTTAGTCCGCAGCCGCGAGAGGAGTGGATGCGGGTGAACGCAGAGGAGGCCCTGCTCGTCGAGCGTGGCCGAGCCATTCTTCGGTTTGTAAAGGCGACCTCCTATGCGCCTGGGGTGATTGGCAATCTGCGCTCCGAGTGGGGCATCTCCCCAGATGGCGAACAGGATGCGCGCGCCGAAGACGGCGGGGCCTTCGCCGCAAACCTGGACTTTGGCGGCGTTCCCGCGGCAGATCGTGCGGTGGTGAGCGCGCACTGGAGGAATGTCACCATGGCCGTGCCCGAAGCCAGGCATGCGGTGGAGCTGGCCGAGTCAGCAGAGACGCTCACCGATGAACAGGACGAACACCTCGAGCAATTTGCGACGGATGTCGGCTCGATGCGCGTGATGTTCAACATGTACCCGCCGACGCAGCCTGTCGCGCACGCCGACATGAGTCTGCGCCTGACCGAGTGGGAGTTTTTGGTGCTGCGCAAGGTCGAGGCATTGGGCAGCGGCGAATCGAGCTACCGGCGCGTCAAGCACTGGGAGGCGGCGTTGAAGGTGCAGCGCGACCTGCTCGATGAGTCGCTCGGCTCGCTCGATGACCTCGATGTGGACGACCGCGAATCCGCCCTGGACAGCCAGGGGCGATTTGTTCGACCGGAGTACTGGACCGCATTTGTGCAGATGACCGCACTCGAGAAGCGCTACTGGACCGGGCATGACCTCTTGGTCCAAGCCTATGCGGACGGTGGCGTGCCCGAAAAACAGTGGAACATCAATCCGGAGCACGGTGTAGAGGGAGCGGAGCTGGAGCCATATTGGGATCGCATCAACGACATCAAGACCTTCTTCCCAGCATGAATGGGAGGTTCTGGGTTCGCATAGCAGCCGGTCTGTCGCTGGTCGCGCTTGCCTCGGCCTGCGGCGCCGGAACGGATGGGATTGGTGTGTCGGTTTCCGTCCGTGGAGATCTGTTGGTGCGGTGTGCCAACGATGACTTTGAGGCCTGTGCAGATCTGGGCGCTGACTATGCGTTGGGCAAGACTGAAGCGGAGGACGACCATGCCGCGATCAAGCCATTGTTGAAGGCTTGCGACGGGGGCGTGGGTCGCGCGTGCGCGATGTTGGTGCTTGCTATTGAACAATCCGGTGGCGGATATCCTGCAGGCCACGATTCAACGTCGATCTATCGTCGTGGTTGCGACTTCGGGTCCGGCAGCGCCTGCAACAACCTTGGAATGCTGGGCATTG
>CAYYHT010000800.1:0-3583 GCA_964471355.1 uncultured Enterobacteriaceae bacterium | reverse complement strand
CCATCCTCGGCTCTCTGCCACACCCGACGGCAACCTCCTACTCGCCCTCAAGACGGCGTGGCGTGATGGAACCAGCCACCTCGTGTTCACGCCGACGGAACTGCTGGAGCGGCTCGCTGCCATCATTCCCCCGCCGCGCAGCCACCTCGTGACGTATCACGGCGTGGGCCTTTGAACTTCCTGTCGTGCGCCAGGCCAAGCCTGGAGAGGAGGGCACCGAGGCACCGAGTGGTCGGGGGCCAAGGTCCCACCGGGATCGTCGAGCGGGGCACGCATGCAAGGGATGCCTAGGAACCTGGGAGGCCTCAGACCTCTGTTCCGAAAGTACCGCGTTGGTTCAGCGGAGACCCGAACCAGGCTGGGCGAGTGGCAACGAGGACGCCACCGTCTGGAGCGAACAAGTCCTCGCGGAAGCAGTACCCCAAGCCGAGCCAAGCGAGGCGGGGGGATGGGTCATGAGGAATCGGAGCGCCTCATAGTACCGGTGAAACCGGGGAACCGTACCCACGGGACCCGGCGGAGGGAAGGAGGCGCCAGAACACACAACCGTAGGAGGGAAAGATGGCCGGTCGACAGATACCGAGCACCGTCTCAACGAAACGAGCACGGATAGCCACACTGGCGAAGCAAATGCCCGGGACTGCGATTCGCTCGCTGTCCCATCACATGGACCTGAACTGGCTGCGCGAAGCGTACCGACGAACCCGGAAAGACGGGGCCGTTGGCATCGATGGAGCGACAGCCGCGGACTTCGCGTCCAACCTGGACGCGAATCTTCAGGGCCTGCTCGACCGGGCCAAGACCGGGGCCTACCGGGCCCCGCCGGTCCGCCGAGTCGAGATCCCAACGGCAGGCGGTAAGACGCGGCCCATCGGGATCCCCACGTTCGAGGACAAAGTCCTTCAGCGTGCGGTGGTGATGCTGCTGGAGCCCATCTACGAGGGGGACTTCTATGACTTCTCGTACGGGTTTCGACCCAACCGCGATTCTCACGAATCCTCCACCGCTTCCCCTTGCCGCCGGCAAGGTTGCCACCATGGCGCCACCGGCAGCTTCGACTGGTGAAGGTGTGAGCTGAGGAGCCCAGTGCGGGAGTTCCGCACGCTCATCAGCCTGCTAGCAGAGCTTCTCGAGCAACGTCGCCAGCTGCGATTGCTCTTCGACGCTGAGCTTCGAATCCACAATGGCCTTGAGGCCCCTGGCCAAGTGCAGGAAGTGCTCGTCGAAGAACGCCTGCCCCTCGTCAGTCAGCTGGGCGATGACCACACGCTGGGAGGTCTCTGACCGGCGCCGCACGACCAGCCCCTTCTTTTCCATGCTCTGGGCGATGCGCGTGGCACTCGAGGGCGAGCTGATCATCTGCCGACTCAGGTCTCCCATGCGCATGCCGCTTGTGCCACCGAGCTCTGCCAGCATGTCGAACTGGCCCATCGACAGGCCACAGCGCTCGGCCACCATGCGTCCGACCTCGTCGTGCAGACGGCTGTGGGACAGCAGGAGTCCGCGCCACATCGCCACATGGGGGCGATCGCGAACCGGGCGGTCGAGATCGGACAAACAAGCTCCGGGTCAGTGGGTCCGGCGTAATCCGCCCGCTGCAAAATTTCCAATCGCTATTTTTATGAGCAGAATATTTGTTATTGAAAGTATTATCGGGCTAGACGACGGGCACCGCAAGCGAGACGCTCACCCATGACTACAGAACTGCTCCATTTGGTCCTCATCAGCTCCGTCACCGCCGTCATGCACCTGCCCTACGTGGCGAACCGGACCCTGATGGGTCCCGGCCCCGTATACGAAGCGGGCTACCCCGAGAAAGAGACCGTGCTCTCGCCCTGGGCGGCTCGCCTCAAGAAGGCGCACGCCAATGCAGTCGAGAACCTCGTCCTGTTCGCGCCCTTGGTCCTGGTCGCCCACGTGATGGGGGTTCACAACACCGCCACCGAGGTGGCTGCGATCACCTATTTCTGGGCCCGCATCGCACATCCCGTGGCGTACACCTTCGCCGTGCCATTCCTGCGCACCGCAGCATTCTCGACCGGCACGGCCTGTCAGCTCACCTTCGCCGCGGCCGTGCTCATGGCCTGACAGCCGCCGTCCGCATCTGCCCATCCCCTCTCGGCCGCTCACGAGCCGTACGCGCCGAAGTGCGCCCTGGAGACCCCATGTCCAATTCGAAACGAGTCGCGATCATCGGCGCCGGCATCTCCGGCCTCGCCCATGCGGACGTGCTCGGCCGCTGCGGCTACGAGTGCGTGCTGTTCGAGCGGGCTCCCCGACTCGGCGGCGTCTGGGCCCACACATACTCGGGGGTCACCCTGCAGAACACCTGGTGGGGCTACCACCTCAGCAGCTTTCCGTGGCCGTTCACCCCAGACCTCCACCCCACCGGTGGCGACATCTTGCGGTACCTCGATGCACTCGTCGAAGACCGCGGCTTTGACGTCCGGCTCCGCCACGAGGTGAGCTCGGTGCGAGAACAGCCCGACGGCTCCTGGCAGGTGGGTGTCCGCGTCCTGCACGCAGATGCCGAGCCCGAGCAGCGCGTCGAGCAGTTCGACCGGGTGGTGGTGTCGGTGGGCCAGTACACGATGGGAAAGGAGCGGGACGCCTTCCCTGGAGAGCAGGAGTTCGCAGGCAAAGTGCTCACCGAGCGCGATCTTCAGGAGGGCACCGAGCTCAAAGGCGCCCGCGTGGTCGTCGTCGGCTTCGGAAAGAGCGCGCTGGACATGGCCACATTCGCCGTCGACGGGGCCCAAAGCGTGCACCACGTCTTCCGCACCCCAAGGTGGACGCTGCCGCGTCGAATCCTGGGGATCCACTACACGAAGCTGCTGTTCAACCGCTTCGGCTCGATCATGATGACGAGCTGGGCTCACCCCACGGCCATCGAGCGCTTTCTGCATCGGCGAACCGCGCTGGTGAAGAGCTTCTGGTTCGGCCTGACGATGCTCTTCACCACCCTGGCGAGGTGGGAGGGACGAGGCACTGGCTCTGAGGGCGCCGCACGACTCGCCAAGGTGCTGCCGGAGCACGGGTTCCTGCCCGACCTCCGGTCCGCCGCCGCCCTCACTCCCCCGGGCTACTACCGCCACATCGCGCAAGGCTCGATCGAACCGCACCACGCCGAGATGGCCGGCTTTACCAAGGACGGGCTGAAGCTCGCCGACGGCTCGGTGATTCCCGCGGACATCGTCGTGCTCTCACTCGGCTCCCGCTCCCCGACCTTCCCCTTTCTCGCCCCCGAGGTGCGAGCACTGCTCGAGGACCAGAACGACGGCGCGCAGCTGTACCGACACGTGGTGCACCCCAAGCTCCCGACACTCGGCTTCTCTGGCTACAACCACGGCTTCATGCATGTGCCCGCCGCGGAGATTGGAGCGCTCTGGCTGGCCGCACTCTGGCAGGGCAAGCTCGAGCTGCCTCCCACGGACGAGATGGAGGGGGCGGTAAACCACGTGCGCAACTGGAAGCGCCAGTACATCCACTTCGAGCCGTCGCGCGCGTGTGCGGTCAACACTCGGTTCCAGCAGTACCTCGACATCATGCTCGCGGACCTTGGCGTCTCACCCTACCGAAAGCT
>CAYYHT010000799.1:0-3588 GCA_964471355.1 uncultured Enterobacteriaceae bacterium | reverse complement strand
AGCAAGCCCGAGCAGAGCAGCGTCACCATCGCGAACTACCTCGACCCGGCCGATGCCGAGCCGATCGGTCACAGCGGCCTGTCGGCCCAGCCACACTACGTGATTCAGTGCATGGACGACGCCCAAGAGGTGTCTGCTCGCATTCGCCTTACCGTGCGCGAGTGGGACGAAAAGGCCGAGTTCGCTGCTGACGGCGACTCGAACACAGGTGCTGACGGCTCGATCGAGACCAACGGCTCCGGAAGTCCGATCAACGACTTCGGCGACTGGAAAGACTTCGTCGACGCGGGCAACACCTACGTGCACAGCGGCGACTGAAGACTTCAGCTACCAGGCACTGCCATCAGCGCGGGTGCCCGGCGAGCTGTCACCACTTCCCACTTCATCGTGCGGCGCCAGTATGGCGTCCGGCGATCCGTCATCTGCGCGGTTTAGGCTCGTGCCCGAGGGCGCGGCTCCGTAGGTGACTGCGTCGCGCAGCGCTCCGGAGTCGTCGTGCAGGGTGACCATGTCGCCGCTGTTGTTCAGCGAGAGCACGCCAGTCGTTGCCAGGGCATCGCCGGGATGACCGCCGCCGTCCCACACCACCGTGGACTCGCCGGGGGCCAATACGGTGCTGCCGAACACGTGGCGAGCGGGATTCACGGCATCTCCGACGGTCCATCCGGTCAGGTCTGCGGACAAGGTGCCGACATTGACCAATTCGATGAACTCCTGCTCCTTGTCGGCTCCAGGAGGATTCGGGTAGACCTCGTTGATCATCACCGAACCGCCCCAGGGGCTGCCGTCTGCACGGGTCCCGGGCGATGTGTCGGCGCCCAGCGAGTCGTGGTCGGTGAACGCTTCGAGGCGCCCGCCGTCGACCGCACGGTTCAGGCTGACGCCCTCGGATGAGCTCGGATAGACGGCCTCGCTGCGCGTGAAGCCACCGGGATCGGCCAGAGTGATGGTGTCGCCGGCGTTGTTCAGGGACAGGCTGCCGTCGTCTGCATCGGTGTCGTTGAGTATGAATGCCTGACCCGCGCGGATGACTGTTCCTGCCGGGAAGGTGTGCCGCAACCTGGTCAGGTCCGAGACGGTCCAGCCACCTACATCGATGGACGCTGTGCCCACGTTGACCAGCTCGATCCACTCATTGCCTGCATCGGTGCCGACCGGATTGGGCAGCAGCTCGTTGATGATGAGGTCTCCGCCCCAAGGGGCATCGTCGACCATCCAGCCTGGTGAGCTGTTGGCACCCAAGTCGGTGTGCAGGACAAAATCGCCCGACAAGGCGCCGTCCTCTGCGCGGTTGAATGAGACTCCGGATTTGGCGCCTGAATAGGCCAGCTGATCGACGACGACTCCGCTCGCATCTCGCAGGACGACCAGGTCCGACCCATTGGACAGCGACAGGTTGCCTGTGGTCGCGATGACCCGGTTGGGAGCGGGATCTGCAGCGGTGCCGGCCGCGACGACGACGGCCTCGCCTGGTCCGAGGATGCGAGTGGCAAATGTGTGCCTGCCCTCGCGGGTGGTGTCGCCGAGCATCCATCCGCCGATGTCGACGGGGGCGCGTCCGGCGTTGACCACCTCGACCCATTCCCTGCCACCGTCGGCTCCTGCGGGATTTGCCAGGATCTCGTTGATGCGGACCTGTTGCAGCAGAGCCGCACAGGGATCGGGAATCTCGCCGGTGTAGTCCGGGTGTGGTGTGGCGACGGACAGCAGGCGGCAGAATTCGTCGGCGTAAGCGGCCGCCAGTTCAGGCGAGTGGATGACCAGGAGGTTTTCGTCGTTGTATTTGGTGGCACTCTTCGACCAGTTGTAGGAGCCCACCGTCACGATCGGGTCGTCTTCGGTCAACGGGTCGATCAGCATCGTCTTGTGGTGCAGCTTGCCGCCGGCCCAGCCAATGGCGTTGTGGTTGCCATCGATGAAGACGGGAACGCCCGCCTTGGCCAGCTTCTCGTCGATGCTGTAGCGCCCGCGTCCCTGGCTCTCGTCGAAGATGCCGACCACCTGAATGCCGTCGTCATGCAGATCGATCATCAGGTCGACGACCTCGGCCTTGGTATAGGCGAAGATCATGAAGAATACGGTGTGGTCTGCCGAATCGAGTGCATTGAGCAGGCCTTGATCGGACGGCCCCATTGGGCTGAAGTAGACGTCGATGTGGGCATCACCGACGACGACCGGCGTGCTGGTATCGATCGGTGCCTTCTTGCGACCGAACAGGCCGTCTTCGAACATCTGGTCGAACTCGATCTGGTACAGGTCGGCCATTTCCGTGCTGTCAAAGGACAGCGAGCCGTTGTTGTTCAGCATCACGCCGTTCTCGCTGAAGTTCGTCGAACCACTCCAGACCCAGCGTCCATCGATAATGGCGAACTTGTTGTGCATGATGCGGTCCTTCGGCTTGCGAAGGGACAGGCTGATGCCGGCGGCAACCATGTCGTCGTAGCCGTCATCGTGGACCTCGTCGCCGTCTCCGACGAAGCGAACTGTGACTCCTCGGGCATGCGCGGCCAGCAACGCATCGACGATGCGTTCTCGGTCGAATTCGTACAAGCACAGGTCGATGGACGTGGTGGCCGAGTCGAACAGAGAAGCGACTGCATCGTCGAGCTCGGGGTCCTCTTCGTCGCCTCGGTCCGTGCCTGGGCGGGTAAAGAAGGTCTCGATCAGTCCATCGGTGGTTCGGTAGGCGTGCTCCTGATCCCATGCCGCGGTTTCGGCGGCTCGGTCGAGCGAGCTGCCCATCTCGGTGGTGTCGGGGGCGCAGCCGATGAGCAGGGCCAGAGGCAGCAGAGTGCGGCTCATGGGTTCATCTCCAAGTCCAAGTAGAAGGTTCCGCCGTCGTCGCTGTTGTAGCCATCGACAACGAGGTAGACCGAGGCGCCAGCCGCGGGGGCTACCCAGCGCAAGTACTCGCTGCGGTCCGGTCCATCGCGATCGGCGCAGGTCAGCGGGATTCCGTCAGGGCAGGTGTCCAGCAGGTAGATCGACGGGTCGGCGCCGACTGCACTGGTGACCGTGGCCTCGAGCGTCTGGCCCGGGGGCACGTCGATCAGGAACACGGCCTCGGCGGCGTCAGCGCCGGGCAAGCACGGGTAGGGATCGAACACGTCGAGCCCAGCAAAGTCGTTGACGCTCTCGTAGGCACCGGCCGTGAGGGCGCCGTTTGCGTCGGCCAGGGTGCAGCTGTCGCTGTACAGGAACTGGCGGTAGACGAAGGCCTCGGGCGCCGTCACTGTGCCTGCGGACGTCGTCGCGGAGACATCAAAGGCGCCTGCGGTTGCCGAGCCGGCCAAGGTGACGTCGACCTCGGCGGTGTATGCGTCGTAGACCGTCACGGCATCGACGGTGGCGTGGGTGCCGAAGTCGAAGTTCAGGTCGCCGTCGGTCCAAGCGCAGGTGGCCTCGGTGCACACGGCGAACAGGGTCTCGGATGCACCGCTGGTCTGGACGGCGGGATCGAGGAGGAAGGGAACCGAGGTGCGCCGGATGTCGATCAGGTACTCGCGGTCGTCGCTGTACGAGTCGTTGGTGTCGATGATCAGCAGCAAGTCTTCGTCGAACTCGGCGATGTAGTCGATGCCGGTGGAA
>CAYYHT010000798.1:0-3592 GCA_964471355.1 uncultured Enterobacteriaceae bacterium | reverse complement strand
GAAGATCTTGTCGACCAGGGCCATGCGGTCTTTGGGAGGGTTCTCTTGCCAATAGACGAGCAGGTCATCGAGGTCGTGTCCCTCGACGAGCTCCATCGCGATCCAGGGGTAGCGTTCTTCGACGCCAGCCTCGTAGACCTGCACCACGTTGGGGTGATCGAGGCGACTTAGGGTCTCGAACTCCCGCTTGAAGCGCTTGACGTCCTCGTCGTTGTCGCCCTTGATGGACGCCGGATGCAGCAGCTTGACCGCGCACACATCCCCAGTCTTCTCGTGCGTTGCGCGGAAGACAGCGGCCATACCCCCAGACCCGATCCCTTCTCCGAGAACGTATGGGCCTACTCGTTGACCGGGACCAGAGGACGATGGGTCGCCAGACATCGCGCGCAGCGTACCAGAATCACACTTCCATGCGCCCCCATCCCTTGGCTTGGAACAACTGCCCGTCCTTCATAGGCAGGTTTGCCGCGAGACTCCGCGCCAGCGCGACCGCGATCCTCGCGTGTTTTGCACGCTCATCATCGTTGCTTGTGACTTGCACCAACTCGTGCCGGGCCTGCAGCTGAAAGAAGCGGAAGCCGAAGGACTCTGCCTGAGTCAGGGTCTCGCGGAGCAAGTCGGCGGCGGGCTCGGGGTGGTCCAGCAGGCGCAGGGCCCTGGCTCGATAGATTTGGGTGCGCACGTACACATGCGGCCAGCGGCGTTCTTCCGGGGCCTCGTCTTGCAGCACTGCCATGGCATCTTCGGCCCGTCCGAGGCGGGCGAGCGCCTCGGCATGCAGCGCGTTGATCTGCGGTGCAACGCCTTCAGAATCGTAGATGGGCAGCAGCGGCAGCAGCTCCTCGATGCGTACCAGGGCGCGATCGGGGGCGTCCCGTGCGAGATCGATGCGCACCAACGTGGCCAGCCCGAGCACTTCGTCCTCTCCGGTGCCGAGCTCGCGGCACAGGCGCAGGGCTTCGCGGGCGTTCTGCAGGGCGTCGTCGACCTTGCCCACCTCGGCCAGCGCCTGAGCTCGGTAGGCGAGGCCGAGCGCCATTCCGTGGGGGTGGTGCATTTCCTTGGCGTTGGCGACAGTGCGCTCGGCGAGCTTGAGTGCCTTTCGCAGGTTCCCGGTGGATAGATACAGCTCGGACAGGTTTACGCGAGCGATGGACAGCGGCGCTTGCATGCCAAGCCGCTCAAAGAACTTGGCTGCGCGCTCCAAGTGGCCGCGTGCGTCCGCGGATTCACCACGGCAAAATGCCAGAATACCGAGTCCGTTGTAGCCGAAGCCCATCGCCCGTTCGTCGCCCACTGCGACTGCGGTCTCGAGGCTCTCGTTCCAGCATGTCTCGGCTGCCTCGAGGTCTCCCCGACCCCACAGCAGCCCTCCAAGCTGATAGAGCGGCATCGGTCGCAGGCTGGTATCGCCGACGGCAGCGGCCTTTTCGAGTGCCGTCCGCAGAGCGGCCTCGGCTTCGCTGGACTGCCCATGGTTGCGCAGTTGATTTCCCAGCTCGGCCCAAACACGGCTTTGCAGGCGCACATCTAGGGTCTCGCTGGCCACGGCCTCTGCAATGCGAGCCTCGTCGATTGCATCGGACCATCGCCCCAGGCTGTACAAGGCCGTGGAGCGTGCGACGCGGACCTCGGCCAACTCGCGGTCTGCGTCCTCGAGCAGCATCATGGGTCGCGCGGTGGGTTCGAGTCGCAGCGCCCGTTCAAGAAAGCCCAGCGCTTCTGCGTACAGGCTGCGATTGAGGTGCCGGGATGCGGTCTGTCGCAGGTAGGCGTAGGCCTTGGGAGCCAGTCCGGCTTGTTCGAACTGGTACGCCAGCTCTTCGACGATGACGCCTGGGTTGGCTCGATAGTGCCGTTCGAGCACGCTTCCCACGCGCTGGTGCAGCGCGCGCCGCTCCGTCGGTGGCATGGCCTCGAGCAGGACGTCCCGCATGCGCGACTCGGCAATGCCCACGCGTTCGGATTCTCCGACGTGTTTTTCGGTGATGAGCGAGGACTCGGAGAGCTCGTCGAGGGCGTCGATGACATCGGTCTCGTCGAGGGACACCGCCTGAATCAGCACGTCGAGGTCGAGGTTGTGGCGGCTTGCGGCCAGCACCACCAGCACTTTGCTGGCCAGGGGAGACAGCGGCGAGACCCGATCTTGCAGTGCTTGCCGCAGTGAGGCGGGCATCGGCAGCCTTGAGCGGGTGATCTCGGCGGGGCCGAGGGTCAGCTCGAAGCGACCCTCTTCGCGCTCTGAGAGCACGCCTTCTTCGATGAGCGCGCGGAGCATGTCGGCGACAAATGCGGGTGACCCCTTGCTCACGTCGTAGATGCGCTTGGCAAGGCGTGTGGCGGCTTCTCCGCTGGGGACGAGCGACAGCACCAGCTCCTCGACCTCTTGGGCGCTGAGTGCGGACAGCTCGAAGCGCTCGACTGGGCCAGCTTGGCGAAGCTGGCGGCCCAGGACCGTCTCGAAGCCGGCGGGCGCCTCTTGCACCAAGATGTAGACGATGGGTTCGCGCGCCAGCTCGAGGGTATTGCGGACCAAGTAGACCAGCAGCTCGGTGGTCGCCGCATCGGCCAGCTCGAGGTCGTCGATCAGCAGGGCGACGGGGGCCTGGTCGGTGATCAGCTGCTTGAAGCCTGCGATGACCGGGTACCGTTCCCGCTGCTGACCGTCGTCTTGGCCAGCGATGACCTCGCGCAGGATCGGCGGCTCTGTGGCGGTAGTCAGGGCGCGATAGACGCCAACAAAGGCGCCAAAGGGCCGATCGTGGGGGCGACAGTGCCCACGTGCCACCTTCAGTCCTAGGCGCGCTGCGTAGTCCGCGGCCGCGTCGAGCAAGCGGGTCTTTCCCTGTCCTGAGGCGCCCGTGAGCACCAGCGCGCTTCCTGGCTTGTCGGCGGCAATGTCTTCGAGCGCTTCGCGCATGCGTGCTTTGACCAGCGTGCGGCCGACAGCGCGCGGGGGCCAGTGATCGGCCTCGTGGATTCCCTTGTCGCCCAGCACGTGCAACAGATGAGTCGCCGAGGCGTACCGCTCGCCAGGATCCTTGGCGAGCAGGCGCAGGCAGATGGCCGACAGGTGCGGCGGCGTCAGCGGCTGCACCTCCATGGGGGACTTGGGTTCGGAGTGCAGGTGCTTCTCGAGGTAGCCCTGAAGGGTGCGAGCCACGAATGGACGCTGGCCTGTGAGCATCAGGTACAGCACAGCCCCGAGCGAATAGAGATCGGCGCGCGCGTCGATGTGATCGCCCAGGATCTGCTCGGGGCTAATCCACGCGACAGTGCCGATCAGCTCGCCGACCGCCGTCAGCTCGGTGCCCATGTCTTTGACGACGCCGAAGTCCATAATCTTGGCGTGTCCATCGCGATCGACCATGATGTTGGCGGGGGTCACGTCGCGATGCACGAGTCCTCGATCGTGGATGTAGGCCAGGGCGCGGGCAATTTCGGCGAGCACCAGCTCGGCTCGTTCGAACAGATCATCTGGGTCGAGCTGCTTCCAGTCTTCGACCAGCTCCTTGAGGGTGCGCCCCTCGACCAGCTCCATGGTGAACCAGGGCCGAGAACCGGTGATGCCCCACTCGTAGACCCGCAGCAC
>CAYYHT010000797.1:506-3593 GCA_964471355.1 uncultured Enterobacteriaceae bacterium | reverse complement strand
GCCTTGAGGGCGACCCCCACCAGCAGCAGGGTGACCAGGGCCACCAGCACACCGACAAAGATGTACGGCGTCCACACCAGCATGGTGCGGTTTCCCGGCAGCGTGTGCGTGCCGGTCAGCTGACCGGTGACCTCGCGCAGGAACTCGGACTCCATCGTGTCGTCGTTCGTCGCGTCATCTGGAGAGATGCGAGGCCGCGACTCGTAAATCGGCAGAATGGTGGTGCGCGAAAACTCCTCGAGCCCAATGCGCTGGTCCGCTTCGATCGAGAACAAAATCTGCTCAAGATCGCGAGCAACCTCGAGTGCGTTCGGACGAGAGTCACGGTCATAGGCGCACATCCGACGCACCAATCCGCGCATATCTTCTTCGCCACGGGGAGTGGCCCCGTCGACACGCAGATGCTGAAGCTGTCGGCCCATTGCCTGGCCGTGATTCACCGGATTGATCGACAGGGTCATCGTGCGGCCGGTGACCAGCTCGAACAGACTCATGCCGGTGCTGTAGATGTCGACCGCCGGACTGTCGCTGACCCCGTCGAGGCGTTCGGGGGCCATGTACGGCCGGCTGCCCATGACGACGGACTCGGTCTCGGCTTCGCGCCCTTCAAAGTCGCCTTTCGCGATGCCAAAGTCGACGACCTTTACCTCGCCATGGATGCTCACCATGATGTTGGACGGCTTCATGTCGCGGTGGATGACCCGCATGGGACGTCCGTCTTCGGTGCTCGTCTCGTTGTAGGCCACATGAAGTGCCAGGCATGTCTGGCGAATGACTTCGATGGCAATCGCCGGAGGCAGGCCATCTTTGAAGCGCACCAACAGCTGATCGAGCGATACTCCCTGGACGTGCTCCATGACCACAACTGGCCGCCCGCCGACGTCCATCAGGCGCTCGACACGCACGATGTTGGGGTGGCTGATGCGGGACAGCAGGCGAGCCTCGTCGCGCGTCCGATTCAAGATCTTCTGGTTGGTCGCGTAGGCGCCCTTGAGAATCTTGAGCGCAACTTTACGGCGCAACGGGTCGCCTGTGACGCGAGCGACACAAACCGTTCCGAATGATCCCTCGCCGAGAATCTCAAGAATCTCGAAGGGACCTGCTGCGCGGGTCAAGTTGGCCTCATAGAGTTTTTTAAGTATAGCAGTCCGCCAAGTGGGGAGGTCAGGGGGTCCCAGCACTCTCTTCGGCACGTCGCTTCATACCCTGCATCTGGTCTACCAAAGCACTGCCGGCCAGCCACCGCTTGATGAAGCCCGGAACATAGCGCCCGGACTCGGAAAAGCCCCTGTAGACCAGCCGCGTCCCCCCATTGTGGGCGTACGTCTGGTACGACCCCTCTGTGGACTCGATTCCATTTTCGCGGCTTTTGTCCATGGAGTAGCGGCACCAGCCAGCCTCACGATCGACGTCGTATAAAACACTAAAGATTATATTAGTCCCAAAAACCGTAAGCAACCACTCCGCGCCAACGCGCTCAGGCGAGGCCGTCTGAAGGTACACATCGACACTCTTGAGCGAGCCGATGTCCTCGACCCTCGCCGGCAGATCCATCACGGCCGCCATCGTCTGTTCGGGTGTGGCGCGAACGTCGATCACCCCCACCGTCATGCCGCCGGTGTCCCAGACTTCTTGGGTCACATGGACCTCGCCATTGGCTAAAAGCTCCTCGGCAGCCGCATCAAGCTCGAGCGGCGGCGGCGGCTTGTCCGGCACGCCATTGCCCAAACAAAGCAGCAATACAGCCGCACTCAACGCCGTGCGGTACAGACCCGTCATCTGGACATCCTCCGTTCTGATCCAACCACGTTAGCGAGAGTTGATGACGCCCGTCACGGCCGCTCTACAGATCTATGCCGAGTCGGCACGCGAAGCTCTCAAAGGACTTCCCCGAAGTGCGTGGGCGATCATCTGGCTGGTCTTGGCCCACATCATCATCGATGTATTCGAGCGCTACGTGCTCATCCCCGTGGCCAGCCACAATGCGGGCAACGGCTTCTTGCTGGGCTTTGTGCACTTCATCATCGAGTGCACACTCATCGGCATCTACCTGCGCCTTGTCGAGATCGGCGTCGCAGGCCGCCGTCGCGTCTCGTTCAGCGACATCAGCGAGAGCATCGGCTCCTACTACTCGCCAGTCGCGTCTGTCCTCTTCATCCTGTTCATCGTGTCATGGGTGCTGCTGCCCACTCCTGGCCCGCTGCGCATGGCCTTCATGGTGGTCAGCACACTGGTGTTCAACCCCATGCCCGAACAGGTCTACCAGGACAATGCGTACGGCATGGACCTGCTGCAGTCCGGCGCCAAGTTCATGCAGAACAACTGGCCCGAGTGGCTCGCCGCCCACGCCATCGCGGCGTTTATCCTGGTCTTCTTCGGTATCAGCTACGGCCGGGGCGGCATGAGCTTTGCCCTCGGCGAATGGATGCTCGAGATCTTCGGCCCCTACTGCGGCTTCATCGGTGCAGCTCGCTTCTCGTTCTTCGAGGCATCTCGAGGCACCGGCGGCATCATCGCCGGCGCCGCATTGCTGCTCTTTGTGCACACCTTCATGCTCTTCCGAGGCCACCTATACAGCAGGCTCTCCAAGAGCTCCCGCCGCAGCCGTGTCTGGCAAGCTCGCATGCGCGGTGACAACTAGTGGACACCGGCGGCCCGTCCCTGGCGGCCGTGCTCGCTAACTACGACATCGGTCAGCCCACCTCGCTCAAGCGCATGGGCACTGGCTGGGGAAACCACACCTGCAAACTGGTGACGGACCAAGGCAGCTTTCTGTACCGGCTGTGGATTCAGCGCGACGCCGACGGAGTGCGCCGCGGCGAGCTGACCATCCTGGACCGACTCACCGACGCCGGCTTTCTCACAGCGGCTCCCCTGCGCCGGCGCGACGGCCAGCACATCACCCACACCGAACACGGGCCGGTCGTGCTGTACCAGTGGCTGCAAGGCACACATCCAGAGCCCTCTGTGGACATCGCACTGCGGCTCGGCAAGCGACTGGGCGAGCTGCACTGCATCGGCGCCTCGGACCTCGACATCGAAAATCCCCTGGGGCGCAAAGCCTGGGGACGCCTGCTGGTCCAGCAC
>CAYYHT010000797.1:0-496 GCA_964471355.1 uncultured Enterobacteriaceae bacterium | reverse complement strand
ACGCTGGCAAGCACCCTGAATCCGCACTGATGGCTCGCTTCGCCCGCGAGGTCGAGTGGGCCAAGGGCGCCCTGCCACGCCGCATGCCGACCGGGCTCATCCACGGAGACCTGTTCCCAGACAACGTCATCATGACTGCCGACGGCTTGGCGATGATCGACTTTGAAGAGGGAGCCATCGAGCATCAACTGTTCGACGTGGGCATGGCAGTCATGGGCTTCTGCTGGAATGATGGGCTGGTTCGCGAACACCTCGACGCCTTGCTCGAAGGGTACCGGCACCGCCGTTTTCTGGCCCCGCCCGAGAAGGAACGCCTGGCCGACTACACCCGCATGGCCGCCATCGCGACCCTGTGTTGGCACCTGCGAGGGCTCGCCGACGGAGGCCGAACCCCAATGGGACGCGACAACTCCGTCGAGCGCTGCGGCAAGCTCGTCGCCATCATCGACTCGCTGGCGGATCAACCATGGCCGACCTGAACTCGCTGGCAGACCAG
>CAYYHT010000796.1:0-3596 GCA_964471355.1 uncultured Enterobacteriaceae bacterium | reverse complement strand
CTTTCTCGCCCGCCCGATTGCCTGGGCTACGGCGCTTTGGGATGTCCCCCGACTCCGGAAGACCTCCCCCAGTTTCTCTAGCTTGACGTCGATGCCGGGTCGTGCCAGCAGATACGCAAGGTACCGAAAGCCGACGGTACGGTTTGAGAAGATTCGATATGTCGGTCCACCGTCGAATCGGAGATGCCATTCGTAGGGGTGCGCCCCTTCGCAGAGTACGTTCGCCGCCACTCCATTTCCACCCGGGCGCTGCGCCTGGTGAGCGATGCTCAACGGCCCGCGAAGCTCCACGCGCCTGCAGAAGCCCCAGTCTCCTGACACCAAGCTCGGCGTCGGTTCAACGCTCAACCACTCGACGGTCTCCCCATCGGCTCCGCAGCCGGGGATCAGTACGCGGGTCGGCGTCGCAGCTGTGAGTGCGACCATGCCAGCTTCTCGCAGCGCCGTCGCCAGCTTGTCTTGCAGGTAGCAGACCGGGCCGAGGACCGACGTGTCGTCAGGCTTCGCAATCACTTCAATCGGTCTTTCCGGTGCGTACCAGAGGCAGGCGCTTCGATCGGTGCCCGTGATGTGGCTCGGCCAGGTCGGTAGGCCGGACTTCGGATTTGCTAGCGCCTGCGCCAAGATCTCCAGCTCCGAACCTTGAAATGAGTGCGGGCTCCGAAACAGGATCTCGACCATGACCCACTTGAACGAAAGCCGTCTCGTGCCGTCCCGTTCCCACTCAATCCATGGCTCGATCGTGGCGTACGCGAAGTCCGCGGAAAGGAACTTGAGGGCGTCCCTCACGCTCTGGCCGTGGTGAGGGTCGACCGTCATCACGTCGACTGGTCCGTGTCCGGTGTCCGGATGCGGCTGCCAAAGGGTCAGGCGGGTGTGCCCCACGCCGGAGGTCGACTCGAACAGCCGAAGAAACTGCCGTACGCCACCTTCTGGCAGACCGCCACCTTCATTAGTCCGCATCCTGTCGTCTGGAACGGAGATGGCGCCTCCCAGCTCCCAGGGTATCCGAGTGCGGCAAGAAGGCGGACAGATCCTGTCCCCGTAGGCGGATATGGGCGCCAGCGGAGGTCCAAGAATGTCTACTGGCCGCATCGGGGAGTCGCTGTTCGAGCTGTGGTGCAACGAAGCCGAATTGCTGCCGAACCCGTGCAAGCACGACGAGGCGGGCTGGGACTTCATCGTGCAGTTCCCTCCAACCACCAGTCCACCTCCCGGCATCCCGGCGGACCTCGCGCCAAACGGGCCAGCATGCCTGGTCCAGGTGAAGACGACCAAGTCCAAGCAGAAGAACCACGTCAACATCGAGCTTTCCAACTGGAAGCACCTCGTGGACATCGACGCCCCATGCTTCGTCGTGTTCATCACTCTGAACAGCCGAAACCGCCCCACATCTGCCCGCATCGCACACGTCGATAGAGATCTGGGCGGTCGGGTGCTGCGCCGGGTTCGACAGGCCGATCTCGATGGCAACGCGGACCGTCTTCACAAGCTGACGATGCGGCACACCTTCACGGACGACCAGCACCTAGACGTCGATGGCGGCAACCTCCGCGCCAGCCTCGCTCGGTTTGCGTCGGAGCCCGGCTACGCCGTCTCAAAGAGCAAGTGGCGAGCTGCAGTCGGCTACGGAGACTTCCGCAAGAGGCTGTCGTTCACCATGGGCGAGCTAACCGAGGATGTCGCGTACACCAAAATGGTGGACTGGGCCATCGGAGTGACCCCGAAGCTCGCCGCCACCGTGACCAGGATCACCGATGAGCGCTTCGGACTCCCGATCGAGCTGCCTCTTCCAGGGGTCGGCGGCGGCACCGTCCTGACGCTCCCCTCGCTTCCAGACATCGGACAAGCGGAGCTGACGTTTAGAGGTCGCGGATTGGAGACCACGCTGCTTGCGACCTGTTTCTCGCCGCTGGTCGTCTTTCCAGACCTGCCGCTGGAGCATCTACGGCTGCGCTTCGTCGCACCCGGAGCTAGCTTCGTCCTTCATTGGCAGGAGAAGCGGTGGGACTTCCATTTCGACGCTGGCGGAGAGCACGAGACCCTTGCCGAAGTGGTTGCTCGTATGAAGGCGGTCAGCGCCATTGCAGATGCATGCGAACGGGACGGGGCTTTCGAGCTGATTCTTGAGATGCGCGGGCAGAAGGTGCCTCTGTCCATGAAGCCTCCGCCACCAAGCGACGGCGGGGGTTTCTGGCGGTACGCGCGTGCCGTGCGAACAGCGTCCCGACTGTTGGAGGCCGTTGGCGCAGACCAGCATGTGAGCGTCCAGGCTCTCGGCTTGTGGCAAAACGTGCCTGCGCTCGTGGCGGCGGCGATCTTCCTTGAGGGCAGGTCCGACCATTTGACCGAGTGGGAGGTCTCTGTCCTAGCGGGAGAATTCAAGGAGGGTGCCGTATACGGCCAGCCCACCTGTATTCACGTCCGGCTTGGTGACGAACATCTTGTTGTGGCCGGTGCAATATCCGGCGCCGCCCACGTGGCTCCTGGGGCCGTTGAGGATGCCGACGGGTACATCCGGGTTCGACATCAAGGTATCCGAGTCCATCAGATCGCCGTGGGCCGGTGGAAGCAGGAGGTCGTGAAGACCGTTGCCACCTACGTCGATGAGCTAGGGATGCGGAGGTTCGATCGAGTCATGCACATCGTTCGTCGCGGAGATGGGCTTGTTGCGAAGGACGGACCGATCGACCACAGCCAGAGTGCGCGGCAGTGACCGCGTCAGTCCAGGCCGAGTAGGGTCCTGGTCAGGAG
Organism: uncultured Enterobacteriaceae bacterium; assembly: GCA_964471355.1. Classification (GTDB taxonomy): domain Bacteria; phylum Myxococcota_A; class UBA796; order UBA796; genus CAYYHT01. The sequence continues at coordinate 842 of CAYYHT010000796.1, read as the reverse complement.
AGTCGGCTCGCGGCTCGCGTCTCGACTTGGCGCCAGCCGTCCGGCGTCGCAGAGCCGGACATGAATCTGGAGGCCGCCTGTCTCCACAACGGCTGGCGTCCCAAGATCGTCGGCTATGCGCAACCGACGCTCGCTGCTGGTACAGAGGATGATCAGGTAGACGTCCCGAATCCCGAAATCCGTTGGATAGGTGCTTGCTTGGTGCAGCCAGTTCGCCAACACCGCGCTGGAATCGCGGTCGCGCCAGACCTTCAGCTCCACGGCGACGGGGAGCGTCTCCCGCACCAAGAAGTCAACGCGGCCCCGCGCTGAATGGTGCTCTCGACCCTGGTCGCGGAAGTCGATGCCCTGGTCGAAGAGGTAGCGGTGGAGGTCAGCCTGCATCTGCTCCTCCCTGATGTCCGCAAGATCCTCGCCCCGCGGCCCCGTCCACTCGTATCGCCGGATCCATCGCTCGATGGCGGCGTTCAGCGACGCACCGCGTGCAATCTCCCGTCGTAGCCAGCGGACCATCGGGCGCACGTATGCTTGCAGAGCAGTCGGCCGATTATCGCCGCTGCCCTTCATCGCTTGGGCGATGATCGAGCCGCCGGCTGGAGAATGCAGCCCCCGTACTTCTCCGGGCGAGAGCCGCGACAGGAAATTCAGCGTGTGCCACGCTTGGCGCCCCCATTCGTCGACGTCGCGAGGGGGTGGGCGGCGGTCGCCGGCGTGGAGGCTTGGCTGGAGCTGGCGGCGGGCGGCCGCTTCTTCAGGCTGAACAGCGGGATGGGCCCGGCCGGCTCCTCGGGCATCTGTGTGGCTTGTGGGGCATTTAGGCACGAATTAGTCACGTCAGGCAG
>CAYYHT010000795.1:2753-3596 GCA_964471355.1 uncultured Enterobacteriaceae bacterium | reverse complement strand
CATTCTTCCCATCGCACGACGATCGACGCTGGCCACCCACAAACAGCCGGCATCTTCGTAGCGCTAGGCAACGACAGTCAGATCGGGACGAGGAGTCCCATCGACCAGAACCAACCGCAACACCTCGGCCTCGCCGGCATCGGGCACCACAACCCGCCCGCCGTTGGTGGTTGCTAGCAGGTCGATGAGCTCGAGATTCGACGGGCGATCGGTGGGAGTGCCACCCATCGAGAAGCCCACCACAGCCCAGCCCTTGTCGCTTCGCACGGTCACCGTGATGGGCAGTCCGGCGCCGATCCGAATGACCTCGACAAGAGCCAACCCAATCGCCATTCCGAGCTGTGCCGGATGCCCCGATACAACCACATCCTCCTCCAGGGTCCATGTCACGCGGCCGCCGCCGGCCAGCAACAGGGCGTCGGCCCTCCGCGCACTCACCACGAGCAGATCCCTCACCAAGGTGGGGGGGCCGGGTGGCACTGGCCGAGCGACCGCCAGCAGGGCGTTCACCGTTGCAGAGAGCACCGCCAGGTCCTCGTGGATGGCGTGGAGGATCGCCTCGTGCTGGGTCACGTCCCGCTTTCGACGCAACGCCACGTCAATCCGACCCCGCATCGCGCCGAGTGGCGTACGCACCTCGTGTGCCGCGAGCGTAAGCAGCTCGGCCAGGTCGATCTGTTTCACCGGCGGTCCTCGAGCACATAGCCCATGCCACGTACCGTATGCAGCAGCTGGTAGTCGAAGTCGCGGTCGAGCTTCTTGCGCAGGTAGCTGACATAGACCTCCACCACATTCGTGCCGGGATCATGGCGCATGCCCCACACCCGGTCCAGCAGCTGCGTG
>CAYYHT010000795.1:0-2743 GCA_964471355.1 uncultured Enterobacteriaceae bacterium | reverse complement strand
AGCACACGCCCCGCATGCTCTGCGAAATAGCGAAGCAAGCGGAACTCCTGAGCAGTGAGGTCGATGACCGTGCCTGCCCGGAACACTCTGAGGCCAGCGAGGTCCAGCACCAGCTCTCCGACGACGAGCTTCGCCGACTCATCCGAGCCCGCTCGCCTCGACACGGCCAAGATGCGGGCCAGAAGCTCATCGAACGCAAACGGTTTTACCAGATAGTCGTCGGCGCCATGCGTCAGGCCCTGAACGCGTTCGTCGAGTGCGCCACGCGCAGTCAAGCAGATGGCCGGCACGGGGCTGCCTTGCTGGCGAACGGACCGAATGAGATCCAGACCATCGCCATCTGGCAAGTTGCGGTCGATCAGCAGCAAGTCAAAGCCAGTCTCGGCCAGCAGGGCGCGCGCGGCCCCGATGTCGCGAGCGTGTTCGACCACGTGGCCTTCTTCGGACAGGCCCTGACTCAAAAAGGACGCCATCGAGGGCTGGTCCTCCAACAGCAGGATGTGCAAGCCGTCTCCCTTCGCAGAGTGGTTGGAGCCAAATGATCAGCCGATTTCACCAGTCCGAGCCACATCATCATGAAGCCCTAAGGCCCCTCTAATCTTCATCTAATGCCGTCGACATACCTTTGAAACACCGATGACGAGGCTTTTGGGAGGTCATCATGGAGCTCGGTGAACTAGGCGCCTTCAAGAACTACGAGATCGTTCGGCCCATTGGGCAGGGCGGCATGGCACAGCTCTTCTTGTGCCGCAAGACCGGCATAGGAGGATTCGAGAAGTTCGTCGTTGTGAAGTTCGTCGACCCCCGTCATCACGACAATGAAGACTTCGTCGAGATGTTCCTTGACGAGGCGCGCATCACAGCGCGCCTGGCCCATCCCAACCTCGTGCAGGTATTCGAGATCGACGACCTCGAGGGCATCCCCTTCATGGTGATGGAATACGTGAGAGGCCCGTCGCTTTCACGTCTCGTGAAGCGCGCCGAGCGGCGCAAGGACATCGATTTTCCATGTTTGGCCGCCGTGACTGCCGGAATCTGCAGAGGCCTGCATTCGGCTCACATGCTCACGGAGGCGGACGGCACCTCAACGGGCATCGTGCACCGAGACATCAGCATGCAGAACGTGCTCATCACCCTCGAGGGAGTGCCGAAGGTCATCGACTTCGGTGTCGCGTCGGGCAAGAACCGCCTGGCCCAGACCGAAGTCGGCATGCTGAAGGGCAAGATCCAGTACATGGCGCCCGAGCAGGTCGATGGCCAGCCCTACGACCACCGCGCGGACCAATACGCAGTCGGCGTCACGCTCTACCGAGCAACCGTCGGGCACATGCCCTGGGAGGGAGACACGCCCCAAGACGTGTTCCGGGCTCGAATGACCACCGAGCCGGAGTCGCCCCAGACCCTCGACCCCGACTACCCGGATGCGCTCGAGGCCATCGTCAAAAAGGCCATGGCCAAGGACCCCGAGGACCGCTTCGCGAACTGCGATGAGATGGCCGAGGCCCTAGAGCAGTTCTCTGGAGACAGCGGCCGAAACGAGATCGCCGCTTGGGTAAAAGAGATGTTCCCGAAGGACAGCGAGTGGTCGACGGGGTCGGGGCAGTTCACTGGCAGCCACTCGACGTCCTTCAGCAGTGCCCGGAAGCGGACCGCCGAGGTGACGCAGACCACTGCGGTCACCGGCGGCTCGAATGCCATGTTCGCGACCATCGGTGTCGTTGCGGTCGCCCTGATGATGGCCGCGGTCGCGACGATCAAGATCGCGACGGATCTGCTGGTCATCGCCCCCCCACAAGAGGTCGTCGCGGTTCGAGACTCATCGGACGTGGATTCTTTCATCGCCAGCGCACAGGACAAGCTGGATTCCGGAGACTACGCGGGCGCGCTCGACGTGTTGGCGCTCGCTGGTTCATCCGACGACGCCACGGCCATGCAGCGCCTGGCGGTCTTGGACATGGTGCGGTCCGCAAAGCACAGCGTGAGCATCGACAAGGCGCGCCGCCACCTCAAGACCGGGAACGTGGAGGGGGCGGCCAGGCTCGCCAACGGGCTGCTGGACGAAGACCCTGCGGACGCCGATGCCGAAGCCATATTGGCCGAGGTCGAGAGGGCTCTGGCGGAGGCGGAGGCGGAGGCGGAGGCGGAGGCGGAGGCGGAGGCGGAGGCGAGCGAGGAACTCCAAGCGGAGGAAGCCGTCGCCGAACCAGGCAAGCCCGCGGTGCGCCCGAGGCCCAAAGCGCGGCCTATGGGCAAGCTATCGGTGTTGGTGGAGCCCGCCGAGGCCGATGCCTACGTCACATTCGACTACAAGACCGCCCGTCACGCCCTGCCGATCGAGTCCTTTCAGCTAGGCATTGGCGAGCACGAGGTTCGCATCCGCCCGCGCAACGCCGACTTCGACTCCATCCTGAAGAGCGTCCGCATCACCGAGGGCGAGGATGAGCGCCTGGTCGTCACCTTGGTCCGCCGCACGGTCGTCTCGGCGAAGAACGGAGAAGCGGAGCTGGCTGCGGCGATTGCGGAGGCGAAAGCAGAGGCGCAAGACCTCGTGGCCCCAGCCCCGAGCGTCGTGGAACCCGCTCCCCTGGCCCTGGCCGAGCCAGTGGTCGAAGAAGCTGCAGTGGTCGAGTCCAAACCTGCCGCTCCCGCAACGTCCGCAACGCCCGCCAAGCCCTCGCCAGCGATGGCGAGCACCAGGCTGGTCCAGAAACAGTCTGCGCGCAACCTCACTGAAGTCAGGGGA
>CAYYHT010000794.1:0-3603 GCA_964471355.1 uncultured Enterobacteriaceae bacterium | reverse complement strand
CTGACGTCCGACAAGACCATCTTCATCAAAGAAGGCGCTTATGCACTGCGCCAGATCAACGACCTCATCGAGTTTGAGGCAATCGGCGTCGTCGGCACCTGCAGCATCACCAGTGTCACCCCGGTCAGCGCCGGCGAGTGGTTCCACGTGCAGGGCTCGTACAACGGTCGAAGCATCGCCGTGTCCGTCAACGGAGTCGAGGCAGCTGGCACCTGTGAGAATGGCGCGCTGGCGTCTACCTTTGGCGACCCCTTCCACATGGGTGGCGACGGCACTGGCGGCACGACGAGCGAGGCCTACGAAGGAAACATCGACGAGCTTCGCATCTGGTCGACAGGCGACAGCCAGCTGGGCGTTGCCGCCCGGTTCTTCGAGATGTTTGCACCGAGCTCCTGCCCCACCGGCATGATCTTGGTCGGCACACCGGGCACTCAGGGTGCGTTCTGCATCGAAGCCGAAGAGCGTGGCACGGCGTACTACTACGAGGCTTGGCGCACATGCAGCAACCTCGATCGCGCGACTTGCACGCTGAATCAGTGGTGGAGCGCGGTCGGCGAGACCGGCGTGAACAACATGTGCAACGGCAACTGGGAGTGGGTCGGCCAGACTGACCACCGCGGCAGTGGCAGTCACTACCTGCACACCATCGTCGGCGCGGGCAGCTGTCCCTGGCAGACCGATTGGGGATGGTCCGGCAAGGGCGGCAACCGCTCGGGTCCCTACAACTACCGCTGCTGCACCGGCGTGGCTTCGGCCATCTTCGAATAGAGCAGCTCAGCTTGCTGGCTAGTTGATGCCCTAGGCGTCGAAGCGGTCGCTATGAGGCGTCCGCCGTGCCAAACTCTGGCCATGACACGTCTGGTTCCTGCTGTCCTGGCTCTGGCCCTTTGTTCGGGCTGCCTCTACGTTGACCAAACCCAGCACGACGTCCGGCTCGATCCAGACTCGGACGGCCTCTTTGGCGATGAGGACTGCGCGCCGGACGACGCCAGTCTAGGTGTGCTGGTCGAGTACTTTGTCGACTCAGATGGAGATGGCTATGGCGGCGCGCAGTCGCAGATGAGCTGCGCACCGGTCGAGGGGTACGTCACCACGCCCGGAGACTGCAACGAGACCGACGCCGACGTCAGCCCGGCCGCCATCGAGATCTGCAATGGCGTGGACGACAACTGCTCCGGCGACCAAACGGACGAGGTCAGTGCGACTTGGTATGCCGACGTTGACGGCGACGGCTGGGGCGCGGACGACACGACCGTCGACAGCTGCGAGCCCGTCGATGGCTATTCGCTCAACGATGGCGACTGCGACGACCAGGCATCGTCGGTGCACCCCGAGGCCGACGAGATCTGCTCCGGCATCGACGAGGACTGCGACGGCTTGGTGGACGGGTCCGACACCGACTACGACGCCGAGACCCAGGGCACATACTTCGCAGATGCAGACGGCGACGGGTACGGCGACGCGCTCGCCACCATGTCCGGCTGCGAAATGCCAACTGGGTACGTGCTTGATGACACGGACTGCGACGACAGCAGCGCCGATGCCAAACCGGGCGGCGTCGAGGTCTGTGACGAGCTCGACAACAACTGCAACGGCGACGTGGACGCAGACGACGCCACGCTCACAGGCGGCGGAGCTTGGTACCCCGATGGCGATGCGGACGGATACGGCGACGCCGCTGCCACCGCAGAGCTGTGTGCGCTCGCGGCCTCGGACGTCGAGGACAGCTCCGACTGCGCCGACGACGACCTGGCCATCCATCCGGCGGCAGACGAGGTCTGCAATGACGTTGACGACGACTGTGACACGCTGGTCGACGACGACGATGACGGCCTGACCGGTGGCGAGACCTGGTTCGCTGATGTCGATGATGATGGCTTTGGCGACCCGCTCAGCACAGTCGTGGGCTGTGCGCCCGCGGGAGTGTGGGTGTCCAACAGCGACGACTGCGACGACGGGAACGACGAACTGACGCCGGACACCGTCTGGTACCTCGATGGTGACGCCGACGGCTTTGGCGATGCCGCGCAGAGCATCACAAGCTGCGAGCCCAGCGGCGACCACGACACGCGGGTGGCCGGAGATTGCGACGACGTCGATGCCCAGGCCAACCCCGGGGCGCTCGAGGTCTGCAACGACACCGATGACGACTGCGACAGCAGTACGGCCGAACCGAACTATTCGGTGGGCGGCACGGCCTATGCCGACCACATGACCGCCCTCGCCAGTGTGAGCGCGGGCGACACCGTGCACATCTGTGCGCCCACCACGAGCGGCGTGTGGGCGGTGGACCTAGATCTGTCGTTGGTGGGGCATGGCAGCACACGTCCGGTGCTCGACGGTGAGTCCGTGCCCGGGTCCCCTGTCGTTCATCACACAGCGGGCGCCCTGACGATTGAGCACGTCGAGATCACCGGCGGAACTGGCATCGTCGACGCCGATGAGCTCGACCAGCAAGTCGGCGGCGGCATCTACACGTCGGGCACTGTGCTGACGGTGCGTGATTCGCTGATCACCGACAACGAAGCCTTCCGCGGCGGCGGCCTGTTCAGCGACTTCGCCCAGGAAGTGCACCTCGAGAGCACGGTCATCGAAGCGAATTCGGCGCTGTCATCAGGTGCAGGCGCCTGGATTCGAGAGACATCTGTCTTTGCGGACGCCACCTCCGAGATTCGCAACAACGGCTCTGACGCCGTTGCAGGTGGCATCGCGCTGCGAAACACGGCCATCTGGGACGGCGGTCTGATCGCCTTCAACAGCGGCGTCAACTGCAGCGGTGCCCAGATTGCCCACGCCTCCGAGGTGCGCAACGCCACGTTTGACGGCAACACCGGTTCTCCATCTGCGGTCTGCATGACCGGTGGAGCGCCGACGAAGTTGGTGGACTCAGATGTGCGCAATCACGCCATGACCGCGGTGTTGGTGGACAGCTTTTCCGTCGCCGTCATCGAGGGCGGCACCATCTCTGACAACACGGCCGAGGCATCAGGCGGAGGCCTGACTGTTGGGACGGATGCGTTGGTGACGCTGACCGGCACCACCTTTCAGGGCAACACCGCCCCGGACCGCAGCGGCGCGGTCGGGGTGGCCAGCGGCGGAACCCTGAACATGACCGGCGCCAGCTTTGATTCAAATATGGTCACGCGAAACAGCCGAAATGGCGGTGCGATCGGCCTTCACGACGTGTGCACCGTGTCTTGCACCAGCTGCTCATTCGATGCCAATCAAGCGACCGGACATGGCGGTGCGATCTGGACCGTGTCGAACGAGGATATCTCGCTGACACTGACGGACAGCACCTTTGAGGGCAACGGCGCATCCGAAGGCGGGGCGCTGTTCCTGGGTCAGAAGACGCTTGCTCGCATAGTTGGAACCACTTTCGAGGCAAACACCGCTGCGATCAGGGGCGGCGCAGCCCACCTCGACAGCGAAGACCTGCAGATGACCGGAGGGGCCTTCGTCAGCAACAGCAGCGACGATGCAGGAGCGATGTATGTCGATGAGCAGGGCCTGATCACCTTGATCGGCGTGGAGTTCCGGACGAATACGGCGACCGATGATGGCGGAGCGCGCTGGGTGAACGTCGAGACCAGCGCCGTACGC
>CAYYHT010000793.1:0-3623 GCA_964471355.1 uncultured Enterobacteriaceae bacterium | reverse complement strand
CAACCGTAAACGTCATTGCCACGTTCATACTCTGCCGACACCTGCGAGCTGCTGTCGCCGATTCTCGCGACGCCGGTCTGGGCGCTCACTGCACGGGACTCGGCCCGGGACGTGTTCGCGCTCACCCAGGAGGGCACTGGCAACGTCATCATGTGCGGCTACGATCAGCCCGGCTACATCTGCTTCGAGAGTGACCTCGGCACCTGGCTCACCGGCGGTCGCGAGATCGCCGTCTGGATGGACGGGTCGGGCAGTGGGGTGCGCTTCGACATCGACATCGAGGCCCTCGAGACATGCGCATCAGCCGGGGGCGGATGCCCAGACCCGTGTGGGTCCGATCTGTCGCTTCACTTCGAGAGGACGGTGCAATGAGGCTGTTGCTCCCCTCCGTCTTGCTCATGGTCGTGACCGCGTGTACCGCTGGTGGCGGTGGTGGAGCCGCCGACAGGCCGGTCGACCGCCGCGGCTTCCCAGGAGATGCGGCCCCCGTGGGCACCCCGCCTCCCGCGTGCGATGCGCCCGCCTGCTGGGCCTACGAGGTCGACACAATGCACTTCGGCATGGCGCCGGACGGTGCTGGCGGCATCACGGGTCTGGGCGGGCCATATGGATTGATCGAGCTCAAGCACGTCACCGCCGATGGCACCATCGACCGCACCGAGAACGTCGGGACGGGAATCACAGAGTTGTCGGGCACCGCCGACGGCGGATTCCTGATGGTCAGCAATGTTCCGCTCTTGGGGCAGACCCCATCCAGCAGCGCCATGTTGATGAAGGTGTCTGCGGACTGGACCGTTCAATGGTCTGTGCCGATCACCACCAACTGGCCCCAGAACCTCCACGTACGCGGCAGTCGGGTTGACGGCGGTGGCTTGCTGCACATCCTCAACGGTGGGCCCGGCGGCACGGTGGACCGCCTGGACTGGCTGGCCCGCTATGACGCAGACGGCAACGTGGTGTGGGAGCAGCACGCCCCAAACCTGACGGATTTCGATCTGGCCGACAACGACGATGTCGTGGCCTTCGCCTATCTGACGGGTGTCGATTCCCCATTCGCCCCCGCCCCCGACGGCATGGCGGCAACGGGGGGGGTCTACCGGGTGGGGCCAGACGGCACGATTCGCTGGACACACACCCTGGGCAGTGCCGTGGGCGCTGCATTGAACGGCGGCGGCGGAGCGCTCGTCAGCACCCCAGACGGAGGGGCGATGATCAGCGCCGGCTGGTACCAGCCCGGCGGGCAATCGGCGAACCTGACGACCGTCAGTTTTGGGGAGCAGCTCAGCGACATCCCGACCCCCGGCTACGGCATCTCGGGCACTGCCATCGTGAAGCTGGACGATTCGGGCACAGCCACCAGCATCGAGTGGCCGACCATCCGTTCCCCCGCTGAGCCTCCGGACGGGACTCGCTACGTCGAGACCAAGGTCTACGACATGGTGCCCGCCCGTGATGGCGAGTCGGTCTACGTCGCTGGGGTCACGCTGGCCTACTTCATCCTCAATGTGGTGTCCGTCGTTCCCTATGACGGGGGCATCACCTCGGTCGCAGGCCCGACTGCGGGTCAGAGTGGGTCCTGGCTGGCGAAGATCGGACCCGAGGGGCGCGGAGACTGGGCGCTGGGCCACTGGGTCGATGACGAGTTCGGCTACGGCAGGCTCGCGACGGACGGCGACCATCTGTTCCTCGACGGGTTCGGCAATCAGCTCGAGCTTGGGGCCCCAGCCGGAGACGGAGGCAACCTGCTGAAGCTACCGCTCAACGAGCAGTGAGCGTGGTAGGTGCACCTATGATCCGCTCCATCGTCACCCATCCAGGCAGCGCGCACAAAGACGACGTGCTCGCTGTTTGCCTTCTCATCGCGCTGCATGGCGCTCCCGTGGTTCGCCGTGAACCCACTGCCGACGAGCTTGGCGACCCCGCCGTCGCCATTGTCGACGTCGGCGGGAGCCACGATCCGGCTCTGCACAACTTCGACCACCACCACTTCCCGCGTGAGCACCCGCCGACCTGCGCATTGAGCCTGCTGCTGCAGCACCTTGACCTCTATGACAATGCCCTGAACTTCTGCGACTGGCTCGAGCCCGCCGAGTGGTTCGACTCGCGCGGACCGGTGCGCACGGCGGAGTGGTTGGGCGTGCCGCGTCGTGCGATTTCCCAGCTGAACTCACCGATCGACTCCACCTTGCTCCGTCGATTCGCAAAGGCGAGCGCCCTGAGTGCAGGCGACCCGATCTACGAGTTCATGCGCATCGTCGGGGACGACCTGCTCGAGCATCTTCGTGTCGCTGGCGAGCGCATCGACTTTGTGGCCAAGCAGGTGCAGCATTGGTCGCTAAAGCACGGCTCTCAGACGATTGAGACGCTGTTCTTGCCCATTACTCAGCCACCCGCCGACGACCCAGGCGGCGCCTTGCACAGCTACATCCGCGCCAAGGGATTTGGCGACACCATCGCCGCCATCGTCTACCCGGACCGACGGGGTCCGGGCTACGGCATCAGCCGCGTTGAAGACCATCCGCAGCTTGACTTCTGCCAGGTGAAGAACGAGCCGGACGTGCATTTCGCCCACATCAGTGGCTTTGTCTGCAAGACGACGGCGACCTCGCCCGATCGACTCCAGGCCCTGGTAAGACAGAGCTGGATCTCCTAGCGCCGGGCGGTCGGCGCACAAGCCCTGGCTCAGCCGCCCAGCCGCTTTATTGCCCCGCAACCCCGCTCGTTTCCTAGCTTGCAGCTCTTGCGCGCCAGCTCCAGAGCCTTGACGGCGTCTTGTTCAACCCCATCGGCTGTCTCATGGGCGTACGACTGGTTCGCGCAGCCGCTGGCTCAGGCGGATGTCCTGTCGATGACGGGCACACTGGCCGCGAACGGCGGCGGCGGTGCCACCGGCGAATGGGGCGGACCAGAAGACGGTGGCGACGGCGAGGACGGCAATCAAATCGCCCTGCTAGGGCGAAAAGTCGGCACCGCGCAGCGGGGTGTAGGCGGCGTTCCCGGTCTCGTAGTTCGCCTCGTCGGCGATAAAGGGCAGGTAGCTCGACATCGGAGTCTGACCGGTTCGAGACCCCGTGAAACGGAGGTTGTCCGGTGCGAAGGTGGTGATGGTGCCCGCTGACTCACTCAACGCCGCCGGGACCATGCTGCTCTGTCCGTCGAGGCTCGAGTCGTCTGTGGTCCACACTGCGGGACTCGAGAACGCAATGCCCGCGATGAAGACTGGGGTGGCGTCTGTGCCCGTATAGACGAAGAGGTTGTCGCCGCTTCCAGCGATGCCCCAGTTGCCGGTCGCATCGTTGACGACGGTGCCGATGCTGGGCGTGACCGAGAGGCTGGAGGGTGCTGAGACGGCGAGTTCGAACACGGCGCCTGCGTCCACATCGACGTTCAGTGTGAGTGTGGCCGTTCCCTCGGCGGCCTCGAAGACGCCAAGCGTCTCGTTCCAGGCGCGTTCGGTGAACCGCAGCTCGGTGCCGCTCGGCAGGTTGACGAGCGGAACCAAGGCAAAGCCTTCTGGAAGGTCGGAGTTCACCCCGATGAACTGCAGATCGCCCGGCTGTAGGCCCGTGTCGGTGTCGGTGTCGGTGTCGGTGTCGGCGTCCGTGTCGGTGTCTGTGTCTGTG
>CAYYHT010000792.1:0-3628 GCA_964471355.1 uncultured Enterobacteriaceae bacterium | reverse complement strand
CACCATGCTTGTGGTTGGTTTTGTGCTCTGCTTCTTTGCCCCGTGGTGGCGCGACTATGTCTCAAACCAGAAGGACGAGCAGCGCCGGGCACGTCTCGCGAGCGCCCATCTGGTGTTCATCCCGCTGTTCGTGATCGGTGTCATGCGGCTGTCGGCACAGAGCTACACACCGTTCCTCTACTTCCAGTTCTAGCCCAGAGCGGGGCCGGACACGCAGACGGCTACAGCTTGATCTCGAGGCCGACGTGCACGCTGCGCCCTTCTCCTTCGAATCCGTTGGGGAACTTCGGCGTTGCGGGGTCGGAGCCAGACAAGGGGATGTTGGCGTTGTCTCGGTACGAGCCCGTCCCCCACTCCACATCCAGCAGGTTGCGGACCGAGATGTTCATGTTCACTCGGTCATCGCTGCCCAGGTCAGATGCGCGCACACCCAGGTGCATCAGACCAAAGGCTGGGCCGTCGGCCATGTTCGCGTCCGGGGACCAATCGGCCCGCGGGCGCCGCCCATAGAACTCGCCCCCCAGCCAAGCGCCTAGGTTCTCGGTCAGGTCGAGCCCCACGCCGCCCTTGGCCATGTGAGGAGGAAATTCGTACTGCTGCCTGCCCGTGAAGGCGGCCCGTGGATCGGTGGGGTCGCTCGCGGTGCCGTAGCGCGCCATCGTGAAGTTGTAGGTTGCGTCGAACGAGATGGGCTCTTGGTCCACACGCAGGGACAGCTCGGTTCCCACGACGTTCAGGGGCGTGATCAGGTTCTGGTACTCGAGCGGCGGCGTCACCTTGTCGATTTCATTGCGCAGGTCGGACCAGCTACCGGAAACGCGGGCCTCGATGCCGTCGATGAGGATGGCGGATACTTCAGCTTCGACCGTCTGAATGGTCTCGGGCGCGACTGAGAGGTTGCCGTTGCTGAACTGGTACTGCGTGGGGTCGTCATCGTCGGCCGGAGCGTGCACCAACAGCTCGCGGACCGATGGGGCTCTGAAGGCACGGCCGTACAGCAGCTTGGCGGTGACGGCCTCGCTAGGCACCCACAAGAGGCCGATCCGCGGCGATACGACTGGCAGGAAGGCATCGGTGCCTTCGGCTTCCTCTTCTGGGGACAAGCCAACGGGCTGCAGGCGGTAGTCGAGCCTGCCGCCGGCGGTCACTTCGAGCTCGGGCAGTGCTGTCCACGTCCACTGACCGTATGCGAATGCATTCCACAGGGCCGCGTCGGTTGTGGCCTCAAATCCGCTGGGCACGCCGATGTGTGCGCTCCCGGAGATGGCTGGGTCGTACTCGAATTCTCGATCGAACAGGCCCAGAATGTGCACCGTGTCGGCGCCCAATCCGCCAACCACGATGTGGTCCAGGCCGGGCCTTGCTTGCAGATCGAAGCCGGTCCCCCAGCGACGCGTGTCCTTCTCGGTCTCGACAGTGACGATGGACTCGTGGGTGGACAGTCCCTGAAGCTCATAGGGCTGGAAGCGCCCGCCGTTCAGCTCACCGGATGTGCGGAAGCCCTTGCTATAGAAGTAGTTGCCCGGATTGTCGTGCCGCTGGCTGTTCAGGTAGGGCGTGATGTCGACGCCAATGGGCGATTCCCACCGGTACCGCGCCTCGAAGAACGTGTTGTTGAAGCCAACGGTGAACTGGTCCGGGTCCTTGTTCGCAATGGAGTAGGGGTCGTCGGCGCTGTTCTCCATGTATGTGAGGCGGTGGTCGATGTGGTGCACAGACAAGGTCAGCTGTGCGACCTCGACCCGCCCACCGACCGCGATTCCGGCCTTGGGGTCGTTGCCCAGGATGTTGGGTCGGTCGCGAGGCGAGCTGTCAGGGCCGTCACCATATTGGTTGAACACACGGGCATAGGCCGTGGCTTTGACGGGGATGCCGCCGACATCGTCTCTTCCGCCAACGACCGCTGTGATGTCGGTTCGACCGACCGCACCGACCATCGCCCGCACCTGCATGCCATCGACATCGTCTGCACCCAATGTGACCACGTTGACGATGCCGGCGAAGGCATTGGTGCCGTAGATGGCCGAGCCTGGGCCCTTGATGACCTCGATCTGTTTGACGTGGCTCAGGGGCAGGTAGTCGTCAATGGAGGAGTGCGTATAGACGCCGTCGTACCAAGGGACGCCGTCAATGAGCACGAGGATCTTGTTGTTGTCGGCGCTGACGACCCCGCGCACCGACGCGATGTCGCGCCCCTCGGGGGTCTTCCAGACGTAGATGCCGGGAATCTGACGAAGCGCATCACTGAGCGTGCGATATCCGCGCTGCCGAATCTGATCCGCCGTCACCAAAGTGACGATGGAAGGGGCTTTTCGGATGGTCTGCGCGTACCTCGATGCGACGGTGACCAGCTGCTCGTCCAGACGAAACAGCTCGCTCTCGTCCGGTTCGGTGAACGGATTTGAGGTGCCATCTGGTTCTGCGAGGGCCAGGGGCGCCAATACGAGGGCTACGAGCAGGCTCATTCGAAGGGGAGTCTACTTCACTCCGACCAGTTCGACCTCGAAGATGAGTGTCGACTTGGGAGGAATGACCGGCGGGCGGCCGTCGACGCCGTACGCGAGATCGTGTGGAATCACCAGCTGGCGCTTTCCGCCGACCTTCATGTCCATGACGCCTTCGTCCCAGCCCTTGATGACTCCGCCGGTGCCGATGGGGAAAGAGATGGGCGACTTGCGGTCATAGGACGAATCGAAGCGCGTTCCGTCGGTCAGCCAGCCGGTGTATTCGACCTGCACCGGGCGTCCCTTGTTCGGGCTGGCCCCGGTGCCGACCACAAAGTCGTGGACCTTGAGACCGGTGGCTGTGGTGACGAAATCGGCCTCGCCAACCACCTGCGGCTTGTCGGGAGCCTTGCGCGGGCCTTGGGCCTTGAGCAACTCGACGTCGAAGATGAGCGTGCTGTTGGGCGGAATGCGGCCCTTGGCGCGGGCGCCATAGGCGATGTCGGCGGGAATGCGCAGCTGGCGTTTGCCGCCGACCTTCATGGTGGCGACGCCTTCGTCCCATCCCTTGATGACCTGGCCCTTGCCGAGCGTGAAGGTAAAGCCTTGGCGGCGCTTGTAGGACGAATCGAACATGGTGCCGTCTTCGAGCCAGCCTGTGTACTCCATGGTCACCAGATCGAGCTCGTTGGGTGGAGCGCCATCACCGACGGCGATGTCGAAGAACTGCAGGCCGGTCGGCGTGGTCGTGTAGCCGGAGTCCGGAATCGCTGTGGGCTTCTCGGGCACGTCGCGCTGGAACTTCTGATGGGGCGCCTTGGTGGGCTTGTTTTCAGGAGTGGTCGGCTTGGCGTGGCTGGGCGTGTCCGCAGTTGTCTCGGGCACGTCTTCGACCTTGGGCTCGCTGGTGCCCTGGATGACGACGCCGATGGCGGCGACGGCGAAGAGGGCGGTCACGCCGATGGCGATGAACGTAGTGGTCTTGTTCTCTGGTTCGCTCACGAAGATCTCCGGGGAGGGGTCGCCTGAATCAGCCGCCCGTCAATAGCTGTAGTGCGGTCAGGCCGAGTCCGGCACAGCCGATGAAACCGGCGCCGATGACGCTGAAGATGGTGCCGGCCAGGCCGACGATCACGCGTGGATTGCTCAAACCGCCGGTGGTGGCGCGGTACCACATATTGTAG
>CAYYHT010000791.1:0-3638 GCA_964471355.1 uncultured Enterobacteriaceae bacterium | reverse complement strand
CGCCACGCAACCTTGCGGTCTCGCGAAGCGTGCGCTGCTGAGCCCGGAATCCGCGCACGTCTTTGAACCAGTCTCGGTCGGAAACTTCGGGGAATCGCAGGCTCCCGGCGGTGATGCCAATGGGGTACACATCGAGTACGCCCATGGCCGCGCGAGCGCTTAGGCTTTTTCCAGAGCCCGATTCACCAACCAGCGCGGTGACACGCCCTTCCCTCACCCGCAGATCGACGTCCTTGACCAACGCGTGGCTGGTGATCTCAACGGTGAGCCCAAGCATTTCGAGCAGAAGTTTGCCCTCAGCTGTGCGGTTGCCCTCAAGCAGTTCGTCCACAGAACGCTTTGAGCGTTCCTCGCGCATGGTCTCGAGATTGCCCGAACTCGTCATCGTGCTCGTGCTCCAACGCGGAAGGCTTGAGCCATAAAGGCGACGACCGCAACCAAGATCAGGCCAGTAATGATCGAGTGCAGCAGAGGTGTTCCACCGACCAGAGCGCTGTAGCCGTCGTAGAGCATGATCGCCCAGCTGTTGTTGCTGTCAGGATGGGTGAACGAAGGCTGGTTCTGGCTCGCGGCCAGGTACGACAGCGCGATCTCCAGAAACACCACCTGCATGCCGACTTCAGCGGCTTGGCGCACGATGACGCTGCGCAGGTTGAGCCAGATGATGTGATAGACGTAGATGCGCCAAGCGGTGAAACCGTGTGCACGCAACGCTTCGACGAACTTGGAGCCGCCGAGACGTTCAGCGGTAGCGGATGCTTCGTCCATTGCACCTGGTGCCGAGAGCAGTGCCCACAGCACAGCGATCGCGAGCAAGCCCTGGTACTCAAATCCGCGGCAAATCAGCGCAAGCACCAAGACGATGACTAGGCGCGGTAGCGCACCAACCAGCTCGGCGAACGCCTGCAGAACGGTGTCGGTCCATCCGAGCGCAGCACAGCGGCTGATGCCCGCCAGAATCGCCAAGAACCCGACCACACCACCAGCGACAAGCGCCGGACCGGTGACGATCTGCGCGCCTTGGAGCGCGTACTCCATATAGGGGACGCCGTAGTAATTGGTGCCCAGCAGACCCCAAAAGCCCATGGCTGGCGCGTCCGGAGGAGGCGCGAGGGGTTTGGGGAAGTAGTCGCCATAGCCAAGCGTGTTGGCCAACCAGCCAAGCAAATCAATGAGAGGCTGCAAGACGCCCGCGTCGGCGCGATTGCTCAGGTCCGGAGACTGGACGAACTCGGGGGCGATGAAGGTCGCGATGAGCATGCCAACCAAGATGACAATGCCGATGGCTAGGCCAAGACGCTGGTTGTTGTCTGCGGGCCTCATTCGGGCACCTCGGGAGCCCGGCGAATGAACACCGCGACCCCAATCTCGAGCATGGCCTGAACCAGCAACATGGCGGCCGACACCAAGGCGAAGACCCAGACGGCTGCGAGCACGACGCCGAAGTCCTGAAGCAAGGTCCCGTCCCACAGCAGGGCGCCGACACCGGGAATCTGCAGTACCACCTCGACGATCACCGTGCCGGACAGCAGCAACAGGACTCGTGCGCGAATCTGCCCAATGAGGGCGGGCATGACATTGGGCAGCGTGTTGCTGACCGGCGTCTCGCCGCGCAGGATGGCAATCTGGACGTAGCGCTGCTTGTTCTCCTCTTCGAAGACGGCGCGAGTGCCCAAGATGGAGTTGGGGAGCATGCCGTCGGCGACTGCCAGAACGCCCGCACCCAAGAAGATGCGCAGGTATGCCGGGAAGCCGTCGAAGCTGCCAGCCCCGTACTTGATCTGAACGAAGGCGGCGCAGAGCAGGGCCAAGATGACCGATGGTGCCAAGCCAATTCCCTGCCATACAGGGTCGAGGCGTTTGCTGATCACACCGGCGCCGGACACGGCCGTGCTGCTGATGACCAGGAACAGGCTCATTCCCAACAGCAACAGGGTGTTGGGGGTGTACAGCCACAGCAGGTCAACGACCGGGAAGCCCTGCATGACTCGCCACGAGCGGCCCAAGTCACCGGTCACAGCGTTGGCAATCCACGTGCTGTAGAAGTGCCAGCGACCGAGGTGCAGATTGAAGCGTTCGGCGAGCGCCGTGTTGCCCTCACCGCAGATCTCGGGCGGGCAGATGATGCTCGCCGGGTCTCCGGGCAGAGCCCACAGCGCAATGACAATCAGTGCCGGAACAATGAGCGGCAACGCAAGAGCCGCGCATAGCCGCACGAGGGGGCGAATCCACCAAACCACGTGCGTCTCTCCTCCGGGGCCTCAAAATCGTTGAACGGCTGCATGATAGCAGCGTGAAAGCAGAAAGCGAGACCCGGGAGGGCCTCGCTTCTGTGTTGGGGGAGAAAGCGGGTTTACCGCCGGTACTCACCCATCAAACTTCCACCCTTGGAACTCGGTGAAGTAGTAGTACGGCGCAATGATGTTGCCGCGGACCTCGTTTCGCCATGCGCTCTTGGTGTCGAGCTTCCACAGGAAGAGGTAAGGAAGGTCCTCGGAGACGTACGCGTGAAGGTCGTGGTACGCGTCCTGAGCCTCGGTATCTGTCCGCGCTGAGTCGTAGCGACCGAGGATCTCGTTCACCTTGCTGCTGTTGTAGTTGAAGATGTTCAGCGCGCCCTTGCCGCCGGTACGGGCATGGAAGAGTGGGTTGACGTCTTCGACGAGGCCGAATGACCACTTGCCGATAAGCAGGTCGTAGTCCGTCAGCTGGCCGGTGACGGCCTTTCGGTTCCAGTCATCAGCGGTGACCTTGTACACCTGACGGTCATAGCCGCCAGCCTGCAGCTGGTTTCCGACCTGGTTCAGGAGGTCCTTTGCCTCAGAGTCGAGCGGAGCGTTCATTCCGATCTTCAAGCTGACAGGCTTGCCTTGGTAGACCCATCGACCAACCTGTTCGACGGCACCAGCCTCGACCATGAGCTGGCGAGCCTTGGCACGGTCGGAGCGTTCGACCGGCTTGACAGCGCGGTTGTAGTACGGCGACGAGCCAACGAACGGACCCGAGATGAACTCACAAGGCGGGTTCGGATCGTCCGGGTCCACACCGATGGTCAGCTCGCGAAGTTCGGAGCGGTCAATCGTGTGGTTGAGAGCCGAGCGAATCTTGGAGTTCGACATCGCGCCCTTGGAGGTGTTCACCGCGATGAACCACCAGGAGCGTAGGTCGTAGGACTTGAGCGCCACATCGTCCGAGGCCGCAACGTCAGGTCGCAGTGGCGGTGCCACCGAGATGACGCCGTGGACGCCGGCGTTCAACAGCGTTCGAATCTGGACGAAGGGGTCGCCGCCTTCCTGCTGGCTCAGAATCTGAATCTTCGGATTCTGGTGAGCATTTGGGAACGCCGTAAACTTGACGGCGCGCGGCCCCTTCGTGGCCTTCATTGGCCCTGTGCCAATGGGGCGGTGCGAGAAGTCGAGATCGGGGCTGACCGCAGTGCTCGAGAACAGGTGGGCCGGCAACACCGAGAAACCGAGACGGTCAAGCGGGTTGTGGTACGTCTTCGAGTACGTGATGGTGACCGAATTCTCTTTCTTGTTGGCCTCGCAGCCGCGAATGGACTCAGTGAAGTCCTTGGCGACCTGAGACGGCGTCTTGGGATTCAGCATCGCGTCGATGGTGAAGCACACGTCCGCCGG
>CAYYHT010000790.1:0-3640 GCA_964471355.1 uncultured Enterobacteriaceae bacterium | reverse complement strand
AACAGCGCCGCCGTCGCCGTTTCGGCCGCGACGAGATCACCCCGAGCCAGCACCAAACTGGAGCGACCCGCGATGGCATGCACAACCAGCTGTCGACGCTGGCTCTGCTCTGCACACGCCACTGAACGGTCGTGCCATTCACTCGCCACGTCAAGCTTGCCAGCGACCTGCCAAGCACCACCTAGCAGCCCGGCGATGACGCTCGCCTGAGCCGGTTGTTGCGCCACTTCGACCGCATCCCACGCCTGTTTTAGGTACTTGCGGTAGTTCGGGTAGTGGCCCACGACCTGCTGCACACGAGCGCGCGATACCGCCAGGCGCGCGGCAATCTTGGAGCTTCGACCCGCGTATTTTCGCGCTCGGACCAGCAGTCGCCCGGCTTCGCGGTCACTAGGCCGCACTTGCAACAACGCCGTTGCGACCAGCACGATGGCCTCGGCAAGCTCGGCGCGATGCTCGCGGGCAACCCGCGCCTCCTCCTCCAGAATTGGGGCCAGCAAGTCGAGGGCATGCTGCGGCTTCACTTCGTCTAGAGCGCGTGCCGCCAGTGCCATCGCCAGACGCACCGCTTCGCCGGGGTGATCGGCGATCAACAGCTGCCTCACCTTGGCCACCCCGTCCGGCAGCTCGCCGGTGATCACCGCAATTCGCTTCTCGAGCGCCTGCTTGCGCACTGGGCGCTGGCGCTCCTGCACAAGCTGCGCGGCAATGGTCTGCGCCCAGCCCACGAGTCCTTCCGCCCACACAATCCATCCGCGTTCAGCGAGCGTGCCTAGCACCGGCTGAAGCTCCTCTTCGTCGTTCTGCAGCACCAAGGCCAGCGTGCTGACCGGCACAGCCCCTCCAAGGGCGGCCAGGGCCTCCAGCACCCGCATGCCCGCCGCAGGCACGACATCAAGCTCCTCGCTCAGGCGATGCCTGGCGGCCTCTGGAACCGGCAGTGGGGCGTCACGCACCCCCGTCGCCCACTCCACGCGAATGCCATGCGGACCGCCAAGCTGCAGACGCTGGCTGTCCAACAACTGCTGCACCACCTCTTCGACGAACTTCGGATGTCCCCCCGAAGCGGCGTGAATGCGGCGCGCCACCGCAGTTGGAGGGGGCCGGCGCTGCAGCAGCGTACCCACCCAGAGTGCCACCGAAGCCGGCTCGAGGGGTGGCAGGGGCACCTGAGTGTGCTTGCCCAGGCCCTTGAGTCGAGAACGCGCGTTCGCCACCGACACCTGGAAATCGGCGATGAGCACGACCCGGGTTTCTTCAGCACGAACGGATCGGCGAAGGGCATCGATGAACGCGAACACGTTGTCCGATGCAAGGTGGAGATCCTTGAAGACCGCCACTGCCGGCCGTCCCGCAGCGACCTTTCCCAACAGCAGTTCGGCCGCCGTCCTGCCCGCGTCGCGCCAAATCACGGGGCCTGTGCCCGATGGGCTGAGGTTGGCCGCGATGACCTTCGCGTCGCGTGCGGTGTCGTGACCCAGACCCGACAACAGCCCCGCAATCGCAAGCGCCTCACTCCCCCCGCCAAAGGCACATTCCAAGACCCGCCACGGTCCATCGGCCAGCTCGGCCACCACCGCTTCGCGCAGCGCCTTCCGACCGCTTCCCTGCTCGCCAGAGACCACCGCCAACGACCCGGGAACCCCCTTGTGGATGAAGTGCCGCAACTTGGCGATCTGATCTTCGCGTCCCACCAGCCGGTTGGCCGTCCCGCCAACGGCCAAGGCGGGAGATGTGGCCAAGGAGTGGCCTGCGATCTCTTGCAGCGCCCGGCTGATCTCAGCTCCGCCTGACGGACGATCCTCGGGCTGCTTGGCGAGCATGGCCAAGATCAGCTCTTCGAGCGCCGGAGGCAAGTCAGGCACGATTCCAGTTGGCTTTGGGGGCGGCCGATGCACGTGCATCCGGGCAAGCGCATGGTGATCATCGGCGTTGAACGGCCTCTTTCCGGTCAACATGCGGAACAGCAGCACGCCAAAACTGTAGAGATCTGCACGGTGGGTCAGCGGCTGTCCGCGCAGCTGCTCTGGCGACGCATAGGCAAAGGTGCCCAAGAACTCGCCTTCGCGGGTGATCTGTTCGTAGGCCTCCAAGAACCGGGCCGCGCCAAAGTCCAGCAGCTTGACCCTGCCATCCTCGACCACCAGCAGGTTCGCCGACTTCAAGTCGCGATGAATCAGCCCTCGAGAGTGGATGTGCTCGAGCGCCAGACCCAACCCATAGGCCACCCGCAGCACATTCTCTGTGCGTATTGGGTTGCCCGGTCGGCCACTGTCCCGGCAATAGACTTGCACCGGAATGCCATCGACAAGCTCCATGGTCATCCACGGAAGGTCGTCGCTGACGCCGTAGCCGTAGACACGAAGAATGTTCGGATGGTTGAGGCAGTTCATCACCTCATATTCCCGATTAAACCGTCGTAACGGCGCCCTTCCTGTGTGAACCAGGCGCTTGAGTGCCAGATGCTCGCCACTGTTGGGGTCTTCGACTTCGTAGACCTCGGCCATTCCACCGCGGGCAATGGGCCGAATCACGCGGTAGGGGCCGATCGACGCGGGGGGCATGCCCTCGATCGGTGTCAACGCAGACCACTCCGAATCTGCTGCGACCAGGGATGCACCCGAAGCGCCGCCCGATCGGTGGCGTTCAGGCTCTTGCCCATGCGATTGAGCGCCATCAACGCCTTGCGGAAGCACGCCTTGGCCGCACCAGGCTCGTCGTGCGCTGCGAGGTAGCGCGCCTCGGCAAGCAGGCGTTCGAGCAGCATTCTGGCGGGCTCGTCATCGCTGTACCGACGCAGGGGCTTGAAGATCTCGTCGGAATTCATCTCGGCGCCCAACGCCCTCGCCCTCGCGTTGCAGCACTCTGCGAGAGCGCCGACATCGCCGGTGCCGATCAGCCCGAGCACCGCAGCCGAGAACATGTCCCGCGCTTCGTCATGGCGGCCCTGCAGCCACAAGCACTCCGCCAGCGCCGTGCGCGTCTTTTCGGCCAGAATCAACAATTGAGCCGAGGTCGCCCGCCGCTGCGCCTCGATCAGCACTTCTTCAGCGTCGTACAGCTGCCCCGAGGCCATCGAGATGCGCCCTCGAACCAAGCCAGCTTCGACCTGAAGATTGAGGTACTCCCCCTTGTGCAGCGCCGCGTCGAGCTCGTCGATGCAGGCCTGAGCGCTGCCGAGTCGGTACAGGTCGACTTCGCACAGCGCGGTGATGAGCAGCAGTCGCACATACAGCGACGCCGCCTGGCCTTGTCGAGCCTCGGGCAAGCGCTCATAGAGGACTGCCAGCACCTCGGAATAGCGCCCCTGGCGCCGAAGGATGGCAGCCCACAGCGCCAGGGCCTCCCATCGGCCCTCGTCATGCTGCGCCTCTTCGAACTTGGCCATGGCATGCTCGACCGCCTCGACAGCCGCATCGGCATCGCCGCTCACCTCATGCCAGACCGCCATGCCCAGATCGCTATGAGCGAGCGCGACAGCGTCCTCAGAGGCGACGGCGCGCTCGGTGGCCCGTTCGAACCACTCCCCAGCCGACTTGGGCTGACCCGCCCACAGATAGGACTGGGCCAGGCTACGAGCCACCATGCTGGCGAGCGCGGTTTCACTGGTCTCGGACGTGCTTTCCCACGCCTTGAGCAT
>CAYYHT010000789.1:0-3667 GCA_964471355.1 uncultured Enterobacteriaceae bacterium | reverse complement strand
TCGGCTGTCGCATCGAGCCAGTCGCCCTTCGTCACACCCAACGGGGCGCTTCTCTTGGGCGGGCGCTCTCCGGACGCGCCTTGCTCTTCGATTTCGGCGTGCGGGGGCTGATTGCGACGGTCGACCACAACATGGCGTCCGTCGAAGTGGGTGAAGGAATAGGAACTCACGGGGGACCTCTGGAGGGTTGGAGTGCGGGCACGCCGTTTGGTGCCGTAGTCGTCTCCGCCTCCGCACTAAATCGGCGGCCTACCGCCTGCGCGACGAGAATCATCCGCTTCGTTGAGCAAGCGTCCGCTCTTCGGTGGCGAGGGCGACCTTCACGTCGCCTGGCTGCCGGCCCCGCTGCCCGAACAGGCCGAGCGTTGGCGAGCCATGCGCATGCCCAGGTGGGCGGAGTGATGTGTGTCTCGCTCAGTCGGTCGCGACGACACCACGCTGCGTGTAGTCCGAGCCCAGGTGGGTCTCGTCGGCGGTGTGGGTCCAGCTGACACCATCCGGCGACATCCAAGCGTCTCCGGACTTGCCCACCGCCAGGAAGAGGTCGATGTCGTCGTTCTACGCGATCGCATCCACTTGGCGGTCGGTGCCCACAGAGCCTTCCGCCCATGTGGTGCCATCGGTCGAGGCGTACACGATGCCGGACTGTCCCACAGCGACGTAGGTGCCTGCTCCGTACGCCACGTCGGCGATGAACTTGGTGCAGGGAGCCGTTCCGGTGGGATCAGACCAGGTCTCGCCTCCGTCGTCCGAGATGCGGACCGCGCAGTTGGTCCCCACTGCAGCGAGCCGGGTGCCTCCGTAGGCCATCGTAGAGAGCTGATTGTCGGTCTGCGACAGCGTCCAGACATCTCCGTCAGTGGAATGGTAGGTGTCCCCTTCGGTCCCCACGTGCGTGGCCACGAAGCGTCCGCCGCCATGCCCGATCCAGCTCATGTAGTGCCACGAAAAGCTCTTGACGTCCGGAGGCGTGGTCGCGGCCGCCCAGGCCGTTCCGGTGTAGCGGTAGGTCCCATCGGTCGACGCGGCCACATACGTAGCGCCGTTGGCCGCAGCTTCGTCGAACTCGCCCGGGACCCCTGTGACCGTGTCGGTCCACGTCACACCGTCCGAGGACGTCAACGCCAGGGCACCCGCGGCGTTCCAGCCGACGACCATGTATGCGTCCCCTTTCACGATGTCCTTCAGACCGCCGTCGGTGCTGGCCACCTCCAGGACCTCCACGGTGGCCCAGGGCGCGGCGTTCCGCACGGTGTAGGCGATGACTTGTCCTTCGAGGGTGGCGACGAGGAAGTCCGGACCTGCGTCGGCATCGGTGTCGGTATCGGTATCGCTGTCCGTGTCGGTATCGCTGTCCGTGTCGGTATCGCTGTCGGTGTCGACGCCCGTGGGGTCGGTGCCCGTGTTGCAACCGGCAAGAACAAGCAGGGAGAGCGCGAGAAGTCGGAACATGGCGTGACCTAGGGAAGTGGCGGGATGGGAAGCGGGAAGGGAGCGAGGCCGTCTGCAACCGGGGGAACGATGTGCCCATTCCAGTCGTACGGCGGATTGATGCCGTAATCACCTGTGTGCCGGAATGCGGTGACGCGGAACGCCGGGTCCGACACTGCAAACTCGGAGGTCGGCGCGAGCAGCAACACCACATTCTCGACGACGACGACGCGCGCCGTGCTGGACACCGGGGTGATGGTGGTGCCATGCGCATGGCTGACGGCCAGCGACCACCCGCTCGTCGGGTGGTATTTGGCGACATACCAGCGGTCTGCGCCAATGAAGAAGTCGTTTGGATAGTCGGGGAATCCGACCCAGTTGTCGGTCCCATCGCCGTCCGCGTCGAACACGAACGCGTACTCCAGGAAGTTGGCACCGTCGGTGGTCGGCACGTCGGCGTCGAGCACGATGACGCTGCGAACGAAATCGCCAGCGGGCGGCAATGTGGCATCGGCGACGGCAGGCGGAACGACATCGGGGCACACGGTGAGGCCCTCGGTGCCCTGCCCACAGGGGAAGGCGCCAGCGTCGGCATCGAACGCAGCGACGATCTCTTCGGCAGTCAGCGGCGCAATCGAGGCCGTCTTGGCGTGCACTTGGGTGTGATCGCCCGCCGGTGCCTTGTCCGGCTGGGTGTTGTTCGTACTGTGCTTGACCAGCTTCGGAAAGAACACCCTGGCGAGGTCGTTGCAGTCGTGCACGCTCAGATTCAGCTTCGGCGACAACCGCGCCACTGAATCGGCCTTGGGAAGCGTGGGACTGCACCGGTTCGGGCGTGTTCCGGCTTCTGCGCAGGTGATGGGGATTCGAAACCTGATGCGCCCTGGATCGGCGTCAGAGGTCACCCCCTCCTCATCCGTCCAAAAGCTCACGTCGCGGGTGAAGCTGCCCGTTCCTTGCTGGGTGCACCCAACCTGGAACGCCCCCCACCCTCCACGTGCGCCGGGGGCGACGGTTGGGGTTCGGGTGTCCACATACACGTCCTCGCCGGTTGTCCATGTCGAGCCGTCTCGGGCGCTGATCGAGAAGTCCCCGGCGATGCTTTTGGTGGCAACGGTCAGGCTCAGGAGCGGCAGGACAAAGCCATCCGTTGCCAGGTTCTTGACGCTGGCGTGTGGCCACCAGACCTCGCCGACGTGGGCCTGCACCGACTTGGGGAGGTAGCCCGCTTGGACCTTCAATCCGTCCACGTCGTACGCCTTGCGCACAATGAGCTTGCTGAAGTGCGCCACGGACCCATGCACGGCGCCCTCATCCTCGTCGTAGCTCAGCGCCATCGTGGGGAGGGCGTCTGGGTCATCGGTTGGAGGGAACGACAGGGTGTCGTCCACGGCGCCGTCCGACGTCACCGACACCCAGGTGTGGACCAGGACCTCGTCCGAGTCGGGGTCCATGCCCAGCTCGGCCAGCGAAAACGACATCGATGCGGTAGCAGGAGCCGAGAACGCAAGCCCGTCCGGGCCCAGCTCGAGCCCCGTCAGGGCGTCGGGAGACACCTCTGCAAGCTCGTCCGCGGTCAGCCAGCGCGCCGTGATGTCCACCGTCTCGGCGACAGCACCGGCGGGCACGTCCAGGACAAACGCATCGAGGGTCAGCGTGCCGCCTGCCTCGGGAGTGATGGTCGCCGAGGCGTCCACCGCGACGTCTGTCTCCGTTCCGGTCTCTGTGTCGACCACGGTGTCTTCTGTCTCGGCCGGGCCATTGCAGGCCAGACACACCAAAAGCACGGGCCATGGCCGCATCGAGCACCTCCGAATAGACCTTAACCCGTGGCTGTTCGATGCGGTCGGTCACCGCTCGGCCAAAGCCCGAACCGAGACAGCTCGCCGGAGCTGCCCCGCCCTCGATGGCGGGATGGACACGTGCGTCTGCAGCCGAGCACCGCCCTGAACTTGCCGATTCAAGATCGGCACGGCAAGTCCACAGAAGGGATGGCTCGAGATTCACTTCAGACGCCGCTGTTCTGGGCAGCGGCGAACGAGCAGCACGAACTTGTGGCACCCATGGTTGCCGCGGGGGCCCATCCAGATCAGGCCATGACCGAGGATCAGTTGAAGCTGTTGTTTCAACCGTTCTCTCAAGCCGATCAATCCACGAGCCGGCTCTTTGGAGGGACCGGGCCGCAGGCTCCATCGGGGCGGTGTGCTTCCACCAGTACTTCGGCTCTTCGCTGAAC
>CAYYHT010000788.1:0-3674 GCA_964471355.1 uncultured Enterobacteriaceae bacterium | reverse complement strand
ACACCGGTGATGCGGCAGTCGCCGTAGACCCCCACTGTGCCGCGCCCGAGGGCCTCGGCCAGAAAAGTCTTGTCGACACTCGCCTTGCCGCCGGTCGGGCAGCCGTATTGGCAGATGCCACAGCCCACACAGCCCGGGGCGGAACGATGAAGAAACGCCCCATTCAACCCGAGTTTTTCGGCGCCCTCTTTGAAGATGAGGTTGTTGTTTCGCTGCACAGCAACAGGCTGAACGGTGACCCCAATGGTCTGCCAGATGC
Organism: uncultured Enterobacteriaceae bacterium; assembly: GCA_964471355.1. GTDB lineage: Bacteria > Myxococcota_A > UBA796 > UBA796 > CAYYHT01. Next base: position 3,415 of record CAYYHT010000788.1, on the reverse strand, counting down.
GGTCGAAGCACCCGTTCATGCGCTCGTCGGTCAGGTGCTCGCAACCGTCCGATTCACGCCAGCGGTCCAGCACCGGAGCGGGGGTCTTAAAGCAGATCGCCGAGTTGATGAGCGTCGAGCCCCCGACACCCTTTCCGCCCGGAAGCGGCATGACTGCGTTTCCGCGAAGTGTGCGCATGCCCCGGTTCTGGTACAGGTTGCGCAACGCCCAAGACGTGTCCTGCTTGAAGTCCGACGAGTTGTAGTGCCGTCCCTCCTCGAGTACGACGACGGTGAGGCCGCCTTCGGCAAGTCGGGCCGCCGTCGCTGCTCCACCGGCACCGGCACCAATGATGGCGACGTCGGCCTCGATGACCATGTTCTGGGGGTACATCTCGAAGCTTCGCTTGCCTGTTTCAAAGCTCATGCGGCCCTCACCGAACACATCGAACGCCAGCCAATGGCCGCTTGAACATCGGGATGCGCGAAGTAGGCCATCGCCAGGATGGCACGAAGGGAGTCGGCAGCCAGGCGCCGGGGCACCACATCGGGGTCGCCCCAGGCCTCGAGAACCGCGACCCGGCTATCGCCATCGAGCTGCGAAAAGCGCACCCCGCGAGAGGCCAAGGTTCCCCATTCCAGCGCGCGCAGCATGTACCGAAAGCCCGCCTGACGGGTCGGGTCCAGCAGTTGGTCCAGGAGCTCGTCGACGCGCTGTGGGACCCCGGCAGCGAGGCCGTCAATCGGAAAGTGGACGCCGGGGAATAGCGTCACCGCAACCGCCGCGAGGGTGTCGAGTTCGGCAGCGGACAGCACACGCGCGCCAGATGCGGGGGGCGGCAGGTGCACCGTGACGCCCACTGCAAATGCAGCTCCAGCAGCCAGGCCCAGAGCCAGCGTGCGTCGGCGAGACAGTTCCATTGATTCCCCCGACAGGCCCATCGGACCCGTCCCTACATTCTTTATACCCGCTAGTCAGAATTCTGACCAGCAAGAATTTACTATGTGACGATTAGGTGACGAGCACCGGCAGAGCGGCGCCCTGAGAGAGCCTAATGGGGACGAATCGGAGAGTGCGGTGGACGAGACCCGAACGCTCAAGCTGATGGTGGTGCTCATGGGAGCGCTCATCGTCGCTTCGGGTGCCCTGGTCATGGCCGACAGAGCCATTCCCATCGACATGGGCAATGCGGGCGCGTCTGGAGTCAGCCCGACGGTGACCCGAGAAGGCCACGCCACCATCGTGCCCAAGGGGGACATCACTGTCCAAATGGAGGGCCGCAATCGCGCCCTGCTGAAGTGCGGAGTGATCAAGACCGAGCGGTCCGCCGTCGAAGGGACTGCGGTATTTGAGTCCCCTCCTCCCGAGGCGTGCACCATCGCCATCGACGGCCGCAAGCCCTACGGACCGGTCTATGGAGGCGATGATCTCGAGTGCTTCCCGGTCGAAGACATGACCGAGTGCCTTGGCGGCATCGCGGCCAAGCTCAAGGCCAAGGTCAGTATCGAGTCGGATCTCGGTGGAGATTTCTTCATGGGCGGGGACTACTACGGCGCGCTCCCCCTCTACGACCTACGGGTAAAGCCCGGCGAACGCTGGATTCGCGTCGAAATCAACGACGGCTTGGTCTACGAATACAAGCTGTATGTGCACCCCGACGAGACGGTTCACCTGCACTTCCCTGCCCCGGACGGATACACGGCACCTCCTGCGAGCAGCGGGGAGGAGGAAGTCAGATCCGATGGCTGACGAAGCGGAGCGCGCGTTCGAGGCCGAGCAGGAAGTGGGGCGCATCAATGCGTTCTTCCCCATCCTGCCTCGACTAGGAAACCGCATGGCGGGCTCACGCCCCTGGGAAGGACTCACCCTCGGGCTGAACCTGCATCTGACCACCCTCACCGCCGTGCTGCTGCGCGAGTTGCAGCTGGGGGGTGGCACCTTTGTGGTCAGCGCGGCAAACCCGGCCACCACAGATCTGCGCGTCGTCGAGATGCTGCGCAATCAAGGCATCGAGGTGTACACCGGCGGCGACATGGAAGACCGTCACGCGCAGGTACTCATGCACAAGCCACAGCTGATCGTCGATGTGGGCTTTCACCTGATCGCAAAGGCCCTCGAGCTTCGTTCAACAGATGCTGCAGAGCTTCGCGGAGCCATTGAGCTCACCGCTAGCGGCATCACCCGACTGCGCACGCACGAGGGTGTGCACGGACCCGCACCGTTCCCGATCGTCAACATCAACGACGGTCGCCTAAAGAACGCCGTCGAGAATCGCCACGGTGTCGGTGAGGCCATCTGGACCGCCGTGAGCCAGCTCACTGGCATGTACCTGGCTGGGCGCCGCTTGGCCGTCATCGGCTACGGCCCCGTTGGCAAGGGCTTGGCCCTGCACGCGCGAGCAGCCGGCATGAATGTCGAAGTGATCGAGCAAGACGCCGTGCGTCAGCTGTTTGCGCACTACGACGGTTTCCCAACGCCAAGCCTCGACTCGGCCATGCGGCGAGCCGGCATTGTGGTCACGGCGACGGGCCGAACCAACGTGCTGCGCAACGACATGCTGGCCGAAGCCCGAGACAACATCGTGTTGGTCAACGCCGGCACCGGCGGCGACGAGATCGACGTGGCCGGCATCCGCAAGGCCGCCGAGTCAGTCGACAACATCGCGCCGCAGGTAGTGCGCTACCGCATGGCCAACGGTCGCAGAGTCACCGTGCTCGCCGACGGACACCCCCTGAACATCGTGCTGAACTCCGGTTCTCCCGAACCGGTGCTGCTGCACTTTACGGTTCTAGGACTCGCCCTTGAGCGCCTCGCGTCTCAATCGAACTTTGCAAATGGCGAGGTGCGGGTGCCCGACGAAATCGAGCGTGCGGCAGCCCTGTTCGCACTTGAGTCCCTCAATCTCTCGAGCATCTAGCACCATGCTCAGCGAACAGCTTCAGGCCGGCGTCAACGCCCTGCGCAACGGCGACGCAAAGGAGGCGGCGGCACTGCTTGAGCCCGTGGCCTCCGACCCAGAGCTGTCTCGGCACCCCGACCTCCAAGACGTGCGCGCTCGCGTCTGCTCACTGCTCGCCCAAGCGCTGCTCGCAGACGGTCAAGCGGCCCAGGCGCAGCGCTGGGTCACCACCGCCCTGCGCATTCTGCGCACCCATCCGGATTTCGAAGGCCAGCAGCAGGTCCGCGAGCTCCAAGAGCTCATCGAGACGACCGCAGCAGCGACGAACGCCGTGAACCAGGCCCTCCCCGAAGGTGCGGCCGAGCAGGCGCTCATGCGGCTGCAAGCCGCGACCGAACAAAACGACGCACGCGCAGGGGTCGACGCCATGCTGACCTTGGCCCAAGCGCAACCAGACCAGACATCTGACTGGCTGCATCGAGCATGGCGCTTGGCCGACGATGCGGACGACTTCGTGTTGGTCGCCACAGTTGTTC
>CAYYHT010000787.1:0-3696 GCA_964471355.1 uncultured Enterobacteriaceae bacterium | reverse complement strand
TGTGCCCTTGTCCTCACCTGGAAGGACTTGTGTTCGAGATAGCGAAGCACCAGCTCACGCTCCAGGGGATGGAGCCACGGCCTCCTGCGCGGGTCGAAGCCGGAGTCGAGGACTTGGTTCAGCAGTTCGTTGGGATCAGTCACGTCCACTCCTCGCGCGAAGTCTCGCGACGTCGACCCCCTGGGTGCCGTTGTTCAGCCGGTTGAGCGCGTCCCAATCCCCACGCGCGATGGCGCGGAGCATGTCGGCCAGCGATGTGCCCAGGGCGTCGATGAGTGGCCAGGTGTTGTCTGCGACACATGCACCCTCTCGCACCTCATTCTCCCAGTGCCGACGGGCGGCCGCCTCGCCGTCGCTGACGTACAAGGCCACCACCTCGGCGATGTCACGCGCCTGGGCGATGGGAAGGCCCTCATCTAGGCTGCACAGCAGGTCAATTGCAGCGCTGCGCAGCAACAAGCGTTGCGTCCCCGCAACGACAGCAAAGCTCGTACCCTCCGCAAGGGTGACGTAGGCATCGAGATCGAAATTGGTTGCGGATTCGCTGGTCATCTTCATCTCCTCACGGCAGCCAGAGACGAACGAAGCCGTCCTGGCCGATGTGAACGCGAGCCACACGGCCCACGAGGTTTGGAATCCCAGCGACTTCGCCGAGACCCGGGTTCTCAAGGTCAAAGGCCCACCACATCCACCTGTAGAACCCCGCGCATGGGCGAATTTCCTGCGTGATGCGCCAGCCGGTCCTTGGTCCGTAGACCACTCGCAGATCAAGGTTGAAGTAGCCGTCGGGGTCGCGAGCCGAGAAGCCCTCGCAGATGACGGCCGAGTAGTCCCGGCAATCCTGTGGGCTGATGCCGTGCATGAAGCTCCAGACGCTCCATCGGAGGTGGTCCTGGCCGGGGTACGTCGGCAACCCGGGAGCGTTCAGGGCCTGGACAGCCTCGGCAAGCGTCGCGCCGGCCTGCCGTAGAGCAAGTAGCAGTCCCATCTCGGCATCCGGACCATTGGCAGTGTCTCGGTGCTGGGCCCGGCGTGACACGAGGACCTGCGCATCTTGGCGCATCCGGTGGATCAGCCACTGGGCACGCTGTGGTGTCATCGGCTCGATGTGCACAACGCCATCGCGAACAGGCCGAGGACGTCCGGTAGACCAGTCCAGCGACCCCGCCAGCGGCCAGCACGATCCGGTCCCGTCCAGCCTGCCGACAGACACCTGCGTGGCGCTCATGTCTGCAGCTCGGACCGCGCGCTCGACCGCCACCAAGTCGTCGCTCCGGGTGTCGATCGAGCCGAGAGTGCCGAAGTGGAAGCGGACCTCGCGGATGTTGAGCTGGGCAAGCTGATGGACCGCCATGGCCGCTCGCGGAGATGGCCGCTGATTCGGAAGGACGAACCTGGCGTCTTGACGTTGCGGCGGAGTTGCGGCATCAAATCGGGGGGCACCGGGGGGTTCCAAACCCGTAAATCCCCCCTCTTTTTCTCTCGAAAGGAGAGAAAAGTAGGGCGAAACATCCCCCCGGTGCCCCCCGTCCCGTGGAGATCCGGTCATCGCAGCACCTCCAGCTCGATGGACGCTTTGGGCGTGAGGCACCACAGGAACTTGCTGTCGTGGCCCATGCGCTTCGTGATGTTCACCACTGCGGAGCCCTTCTCCTCGATGTTCGAGAGGATGTTGGCCAAGGACTTCGGACTCCGGACCGCGTGCCGGGCGCGATGGCTGTCTCCGTCTGCGGCTTCGACGCCTGCTACCTCCACCAGCATGTCGACGAGCTGCGCTGCGGTCAGCTCCTCGCCGTTGACGTCCGGATGGCACGCGAGCAAGTAGATCATCCACAGCTCCGGGTCAGCCGCCAGGGCGACGTGGATGCGCTCCATCGGCATCTTCAGCAGCGCGGGCCGCAATGCTGGTCCGAGCTGGGGGTCCAGACCGAGAGACGCGGACACGCAGTCCTCCCAGTCTCCGAAGCGCGTCACAGATATGGACGCCGGCCGGGCCAGCGCCGCCGAGAGCGCCAGGATGGTCTGTGCCCACACCGCGATGCGGTGCTCTGCGACCAAGTCATACCTGGCCACCTCCTTCGTCGTTGTCGGGTCTGGAAGGGCCATGCGGATCACGAGGCATCGGCTCATGATGTCGTCACGCAGGCTCCATCGCGCCCGCACCGCTGTGAGCATCAGTGCGGCGATGGGGTCGTAGCTCGATGCTGCCAGCGTCTTGTACAGGGTGGACAGCTCGAACCGCGCTCCGGTGGCAATCCTGCAGAGGATGTCGATGATGCCGTGAGGCGCGGCGTTCACGTCATCTCGCGCAGCCAGAGGTCGGCTGATCACTGATGCGCAGAGGTCCTTGGTCTCACGACTCCCTCCGACCCCGCCTCCGACGTCAGCACCTGCGCCGTAGAACAGCTTCATGATCAAACGCATCGTGATGCTCTTGCCGCAGGTCGCTGGACCGATGAACGCCAACAGAGGACGTCCAGGTGCCAGCGCAAGGAGGAATATGCCCATCCAGAACGCCGCCACGACTGCCTGCCGCTGGATGGGAGAGAGTGCGCAGTCCGGGGGAGCTGGCGGGAGATGCGCGAGTAGGCAGGCTCCCAGCGCAGCATGGCCCGTCCACGGCTGGCGCATGGCGGCGACGAGCGCATCGGGGTCCAGGGGCTCGAAGTCTGCGGGGTCGACGACAAGCACGCCGGATTCGAGGTTGTGCTGGAGCGTGCACCCATCTGGACTCACGCGGATGACCCGACCGGCTCCGATGTTGACGATCAAGGCACCGTCGTCTGCGAGCCCCGTGCAGTAGGTCGCTGTTGTCAGCGGCATCGCCTCAACGTGGTCCTTGATGTCCTCCAAGGCCGTCTCGATCTTGGCCTTGGTGGCCCGCTTGCCGGTGTGCTTGGTGATTAGTCGGGCAACCTCACGCCGCACCTTGCGGTGGTCGAGGCTGCGCGGGATTCCTCCAGAATCTAGGTAGAAGTTGTCGATTTCGGTGCGCACGAAGCGCATGCTGCCCAGCAGGAGCTGGAGCAGGTTAGACTCTCTGTGCATTCGCTGTTCCCTGGAAAGAGGCGAATGCGCTTGGACCGCCAGCCCCTACAGCTGGCGGTCTTTCGCGCATCAGGTGTTGTCGTCGTCGTCGTCGTGACGGTCGTCGTCGTCATCCTGGTGTCGGTCGGTGTGCGACATCGCGTCCTGCCACCCCGTGGAGTAGCCTGCACGGTAGTTTTCCTGCTTCTGCTCTTCTTCTTCTTCTGGCCAAGGCATTGCGGCCTCCTTTGATGGTCGGCGACCGAGCAGTGCGGCTCGCCCTCGACCACGAGGCAGTCGGACATCAGCACCGTTGCGCGATGAAAAGCCTGCTTCGATGAGTCTGGGGGCATGAGATCCACGGGATCCCCCGAGAGCCCAGTCCAGCAGGAATTGTGCTCTCGGGGAATCCGTGCGCTCGGGCGCCAAGTGGTTTCGGTCTGCTGGACCAGTGCGTCAATTGGACTGCTGGAGCAGGACACATCTGATGTGCGCCGGCGCACATCGTCAGCGAGGATTGGCCTCGGCGAGTGATGTGGCCCAGTCCAGATCCCCACTGTAAATGGCCACGTCAGGTGATGATCGCACCGTCACAGCGGAGCGCAGGTGTTCCGCCGCGCGCTTGCTGTGCTTCGCCTCGAGCGCCCTCCGGTCGCGGAGCTCCGACGC
>CAYYHT010000786.1:0-3698 GCA_964471355.1 uncultured Enterobacteriaceae bacterium | reverse complement strand
GAGAGCCACACTCCATACCTGTACAGCACCTATGAAGACGAATGCGAGTCGGGCGAGTCCAGCTCCGAACGGGTCATCATCCTGGGCAACGGACCAAACCGGATCGGCCAGGGGCTCGAGTTCGACTATTGCTGCTGCCACGCCGCCTTTGACCTCAAGGAACAGGGCTACACGGCCGTCATGGTCAACTGCAACCCCGAGACCGTCAGCACCGACTACGACACCTCGGACAAGCTCTACTTCGAGCCCTGCACCCTCGAGCACGTCAAGGCCATTATCGCCAAGGAGCAGCCAAAGGGCGTCATCCTGCAGTTCGGTGGTCAGACACCACTGAAGCTGGCCAAGCACATCGGCCCGATTCTGGGCACGCCGCCCGATGCCATTGACTTGTGCGAGGACCGCTCGCGGTTCAACGCGCTTCTGAACAAGCTGGGCATTCGCCAGCCTCGCGGTGCGGTCGCCTATTCAGTCGCCGAGGCCCGCGTCGTGGCCGAAGACATCGGCTTTCCCCTGCTGGTTCGGCCGTCATACGTCCTCGGCGGCGCGTTCATGCGCATCTGCTACGACTTGGCCGACTTCGACCTGGTCGTTGACGATGCCATCAATGCCTCTCAGGACAGCAGCCTGTTGCTGGACCACTACCTCGAAGGTGCGGTCGAGTACGACGTCGACGCCCTGTGTGACGGCGAAGAAGTCTTCATCGGCGGCATCATTGAGCACATCGAAGAGGCAGGGGTGCACTCCGGAGACTCCAGCGGTGTGCTGCCTGCCGTGGTGCTTTCCCCCGCCCAGCAGAAGACCATTCGTGAGTGGACTGCCCAGCTCGCCCTTGAGCTCGGTGTCATTGGACTCGTCAACATTCAGTACGCGGTCCAGGACGGCACCGTCTTTGTCATCGAGGTGAATCCCCGAGCCAGCCGCACGGTGCCGTTCGTCAGCAAGGCCACCGGCATTCCACTGGCCAAGCTGGCGACTCGACTGTGCTGCGGCGCCAAGCTCGCCGACTTGGGCCCGCTGCGTCCTCGCGGAGCAGGCATGTTCTTCGTCAAGGCGCCGGTCTTCCCCTGGCGCAAGTTCCCGGGCAGCGACGTCATCCTCGGGCCCGAGATGCGCTCGACCGGCGAGGTCATGGGCGTGGGCTGGAGCTTCGGCGAGGCCTATGCCAAGGCTCTGGTCGCCAGTGGCCTCCGTTTGCCCGAAAAGGGCGCGGTCTTCCTGTCCCTGCGAGACAGTGACAAGCAGGCCGCAGTCGGCATCGCTGGCTCGCTGCTGCATATGGGCTTTGAGATCTATGCCACCGGTGGCACCGCTCGATTCCTGGCTGGCTACGGCATCTCCTGCAGGCGCGTCAACAAGGTGCACGAGGGCAAGCCCGACATTGTCGACCACATCAAGAACGGCGAAATTTCGCTCATGTTGAACACGACTCAGGGCCGCAAGTCTCAGTACGACTCGCGTGCCATGCGCCTTGCCGGCTTGCGCTATGCCATTCCGTGCATCACCACGTTGGCGGCCATGAAGGCCGCGGTCAGTGCAGTGCGCAGCGTGCGCGCGGGCGAGCTGCGCGCTCTCAAGCTTCAGGAAATCTTCTAGCGACGCAGGGTGGTGCCGCTTCCGCTGCTGCTTGAGCCTCCGCGTACCTTGGTGGTGCCGCCGCTGCCGCCCCGATTCAGGTTGGTCGACGAGCCAGCGCGTGGCTTATTGGGGCTGCTGTGGCTTCCGCTGTGGCCCTTGCACTTGAGCGCCACGGCCAGCTTTGCGGTTCCGCCGACCGAATCGACGCAGTTGGCCCGCAGCGTGGTTGCGTAAGAAGTGCTGCCGCTCTTGAACTCGCAGCAGACCGTGGAGCAGGTGTCTTTGCCGCGGTGCCAGCTCAGGCCGTCGGCGCACTTGCCGCCGCTGGGGTCACTGTAGAACATGTCTCCGCCTACGCTCTCGCCACAGCACAAGATGCCGCTGCCACCGGGATCGGTGAACGGTCCGGGGTTTGCCGATGCAGCCGCAGCTTCCGCGGCGGCCATCGCCTCCATCTCTTCGATGCTGACATCTTCTTCGAGGCTAGGGTCGTCGACGTCGTCCGGCGGTGCCTGGGGCACAGTCAGGACTTCCGGTGCAGGCGCCGGGGCGGTGTCCCCGCAGGCGAGGGCGAGCAGCCCGGTGAGGACGAGAGTGGCGACGAGTGCTGGGGTGCGCATTGAGTAGTGACCTCCGGACGGGAGGGTACTACGAGCCCGGCTCGGGCACATCCAGCACATCGCGATATCGAGCGTGCGTCTTGCTGACGCTGCGCAGCGCCGCGATCCAGATCTCCTCGGGCACATCGACACCCATCAGGCACTGCGCGTCGAGCGGGCTCATCTTGTGAGCCTCGACCTTTCTGGCGATTTCTTCGGTGGGAATCTTCAAGTCAATGGCTTGCTGCACGGCCAAACACCTGTCCGTCTCCCAGATCGGCGACTCGAGCTGTGCTGTCCCAGGGCTCGGAACCCAGGCCAGGCCAACCCATGCGGCGCTCAGCGTGGTCACGACGGTCACCGTCGCCACCTTGGCGAACTCCAGCAACAGATCTGGGCTTGTGAGGCTCATACTCCATTGGTCACCCCGCAATCATCGCGGTTCCCGCATGCTACAGTCCTGGCCAATCTGCGCGGAGAGCAGGGTGAACGCGTCCGAATCGTCCATGGCCTACTTCAGAGAAGCGGCCAAGCTCATGGACCTCACTCCACGCATCGAAGAGCTGCTGATGATGCCGCAGCGCGAGATTCGCGTGCAGGTGTCAGTCGAGCGAGATGACGGAACCGTGGCCAGCTACCGGGGCTACCTCGTTCAACACGACAGCTCCCGCGGCCCGATGAAGGGTGGCATCCGATGCACACGCAACCTCAATGGGTTTGAGGTCAACGGTCTTGCGGCACTGATGACCTGGAAGACCGCGGTCGTGAATGTGCCCTTTGGGGGGTCGGCCTGCGGCATTGCCGTCGAGCCGCGCTTGCTGTCGCCGCGGGAATGGGAACGCCTGATTCGGACCTTTATGCAGGCCGTGCATGACGTGGTCGGGCCGAACCGGGACATCTATGGCCCCGACATGAACACCGGCGCCCAGGTCATGGCGTGGTTGATGGACGAGTACGCCAAGGTGCACGGCCTTACTCCTGCTGTTGTCTCGGGCAAGCCGCTGGACTTGCACGGCACCCATGGCCACTCCACAGCCGGTGGGCGAGGGGTCGCGCGAGTCGTGGCCGCCTCTCTCAAGAATATGGATCAGAATCTGGTGGGCGCCACCGTGGCCATTCAAGGCTTCGGACAAGTCGGACGTGCGACTGCCAGGTACTTGCACGAAGCCGGCGCCAAGATCATCGCGGTCAGCGACAGTCGCAGCGGCATCCTGCGTGGCGATGGACTGCATGTGCCTTCGCTCATTGACCACAAGCGCAACACCGGTGGCCTGCGCGCCTTTCCGGGCGCCGACAACATCACCAACCACGAGCTGCTGAGGCGAGGAGAGGTCCGCGACTTTCGAGGCGACGCTGAAATCCGTATACCGGGAAGCGATAGAGATGTGATAGCGGACGTCACGATGATCGACCGTCTGTTTCACGCCTGGGAACGACGTCTAGCAGCGGTGACGTCGGACCGAGTCGTCCGAGGATTCGAGTGGGGTGCCGAGTGGTTGGACGGTGGCACGTATCCACCGGCAG
>CAYYHT010000785.1:0-3699 GCA_964471355.1 uncultured Enterobacteriaceae bacterium | reverse complement strand
CGACGCGGTAGGCGCCGGTGACCGCAAAGTCGGCAAAGTGGAAGTCCGAGGCGACCACGCCCGAGTTGTTGGTCTGGGCGACCCGGCGACGCAGCTCCTTGCCCTTGGGGTCGTACAGCTTGAGCACGACGGGCAGCGCTGCATCGGGAGCGATCAGCTCTTGGTTGCGCACGATGGCCGCCAGATGGGCGACCTCGCCGGGGCGGTAGACGCCGCGATCGGTCCACGCTGCGGCCTTGTACGGCGCCTCGCTGAAGTAGGCCTCGCCCTGAGTGTCCTCGGGCATGTCGACCCGCAAGTCCTCGAACTTGAGGTAGGTGAGGTCCCCGTGGCGCCTCGCAATGATGGCGAAAGGAGCGCTGCGGTCGAGCTGCTTGGCCTCGGCCAGGTCGATGACGCAGCCCCCACCAAAGTCTGTGGTGCAGTCCCCCATCACCTGGCCGCTTCGACGGACGACCTTGATCTTGGTTCCGGACAGCGAGCTGGTGTCGTGGGAGTTCAGCGACCAGATGTGCAGCTTGTCAGCCCACGGCTTGCCTGGCTTGACCGCACCCATCTTGGCCACGAGCTGCATGTCCGTCAGCAGAATGCGGCTGGCATCGGCTGGACCTCCAGTGATCGTTCCCTCGGCGCGAGCCCGCTCCCAGCGCGCCCACCAGCCGGTGTCCCCGTCCTCGTCCTCGGACTCCGCGTCGGGTTCGGGCTGCTCGAGGTCGACGATGCCGCGCACGGCGATGTCGTACAGGCCCGTGCCGGCATCGGGCACCCATTCCGAGACGTCGAGCCAGGTAGTCCCTTGCTCATCGGCGATTTTCTGCACGGGCACGATGCGCCGGGCGACCACGTCGCTGGTTCGGGCGCTGGCGGGCTCGTCTCCGCTCATCCAGAACACCAGGTTGTCTTCGGGCACGTGGCGAATGGTCACCTCGACGCCTTCGACGTTCAGGTGCTTGATGGCCAAGTTCTCCCAGGCATCGCGCGGCAGGTAGCGGCCCTTGGTCACAAAGGTCACGCTCGGCGTGCGCTCGGGCACCGTGAAGGTGCGGTCGACCGCGTTCATGAGGACGCCGCCATCTTTGGTCCGGGCACCACCATCGATGCGCACATCGATGGGTCCGCGAGCGAAGCTGCCAAAGATGCGGAAGCCCGCCGGTCCCCGGCTGATGGTGACATCACCGGGATCAGGCGAGACGTGCACGACCTCGGCCGCTTCTTTTTCGTCCAGCACACAGCGGGTGCTGACCCAGTAGTAGTCCCAGTCCTGTCGGTCCCACCACGAGTGCTTCTTGCCCACCGAGTCGTCGTTGCAGACCACCTCGATGTACCAGCCCTCGCCGCTCTCGCGCAGCTTCATGGCCTCGATCTGAAGCGCAGGACCCGCAGCGAGCTTGGCTGTCACCTGTCCACCGTCGGCGCGGACCTTGCCGTCATGAAGCCAGCCCACGCCCTTGTCGAGCTTGGCCTCGAGCTTGGCGCCCGTCGTGAAATCCATCTTGCCGAAGCGGAAGCGAACCCGGTGGTCATCGATGCCATCGATGTCGATGCGCGCCGGGGGGAACAGCGGCTTGCCGTCGAGGGTGAAGCTCACCCGGTCGATGACGCTGTCTGGATCGACCGCCGCGCTGAACACCATCTCGGCTTCGACGATGCCCGAGCTTGCGTGGACGCGGGTCAGGGCCAGCTGCTTGAGCGCCAGGTCGGGGGTGCGAAAGGCATAGGTCCAGGCCCCACCATCGGCCTTTTCGAGCACCGTCTCGCCCTCGCCAAACCTCTCGACCTTCACCGTGTAGTCGGTTCCTGGGGCCAATCCATTGGGGGCCTCGAACACCACTTCGGTCGTGCCGCGTACAGAGAACGCGCCCTCCACCTTGGGCTCGATCGTGATCTTGGTCGCCTCGGGGAGGTCCCCATTGGCCGCAAATGCGATCTTGTTGGAGCGCATCGCAATGAGGTTCGGCACATGACCGCCCTGCCCCACTGGGTAGATGGTCACGAACGCGGGCGCCTCCACTGCTTCAGGGCTGCCAAAGGCCTCGACGATCTGGTCGAGCGTCTCGGGCACCGTGGGCGCCTCTTTGTGGTTGACGTCGGAGGTGGACGGGCTGCCGCTGCAAGCGACAAGCAGCGCCAAGGCGAGCAGGAGGGGTGTGCGAGACACGGGCGGACTCCAGTTTTCAGGTGGGGGTGGGGCCACTGACTGAAGGAGGAAAGCAAATGCCGTGCCAGGACACAAGCAGAAGCAAGGTTCGCGCTGGATAGGGCATCAGCGGGCAGGAGCCGGGGCTCACAGCTGGACCAAAATCTACGATCGACAGAACGCAGATCACGAATTCGTCCCGCGCCAAGCTTCAGCAGGAACCCCGTCTGGCCCAGCCCTCAAGCACCAGGGGGCGAGCTTCGCGTTGCCCCCAACAATAAAGACAAGGCGAAGCCCACCCGAGCAGTGTCTACAGGCCCAAGATCATGTCGTAGAGGATGATCTCCATGTCGTCGGTGATCTGGGACTCGTTGTGGAAGCTTGTGAAGATGGCCTTGCCCGAGCCCACCGGCATCAGGGCCGCCATCGGATGCGTGCGACCGGTGCCGTCGACCCGCCCTTCGGCCAGCACATAGGCGTACTCGGCCGAGTCGATCACCACCCAGTCGTTGAGGTTGAAGCGAAGCTCGGCGGTCGCCTTGCCCAGCATGGTCTGGATGTCCCGATCCAGCACATCAGCCTCGATGGCCGAGACCGCGCCCAGCTTGGGGTTGCTGTTGAAGTTCAGGCCCTCGGGCACCACCGCGTCGAACAGCTCGTATTCCCAGTCCGAGGTGTACAGCGTGCCACCTGCCTCGAGCCAGGCGCGGGTATTGGCGACCTCTTCGGGGCTGTAGTGGGCCACACTAGTTGTCGTCGCAAGGCTGCCGCAGTTGCTGAAGATCAGGTCGAGCTCGGCCATCTTGGCCGGGTCGGTCAGCAAGTCGGAGGGCCGCCCATAGACCTCCATGGGCAGGCCGGCCTTGGTGATCAGCGCGCCAATGTCGTCGTACTGCCCGCTGATCACGCCGATCTTCACGTCGGCAACATCGAGCGTGACATCTCCTAGGTCGAGCGGCTGGCCGGCAAAGACCTCGATCTGTCGCCCGGCGGTGTAGCGGCCCTTGGTCACGCCCAGTTGATGCTGGCCTGGAGGCAGGTCCAAGCTGAACGCGCCATCGCAGTTGGTCAGCATCCATGCGGCCTCGCCGTCGATGACAATCTCGACGATGGCACTCAGGACCGGAATCTCGCCCGACGGCGACATCACGCGGCCGAACACGGTGCCGGAATCCGCAAATGCGGGATTGTCTTTCACCTCGAAGCACTCGATTGTGGCCGAGTCGGGTTCGTCGCCGGTGTCTGGCGCGGTGTCGACGAGCGGGTCTGGGTCGCCCGTGTCCCTCAGCTCCTGCCAATACGGATTGCAGCCAGCGGTTGTGACCAGGGCGAGGGAGAGCAGAGCGTGCATGCGGTTCATCAGGAACCTCCTTGCCTCTCCAATCTGCACACCCTGTGCCACCACAAACAACGAGCCAAACTGCCTTTTCCAAAACGATTACGGCCGATGTCACCGACTGTTGTCACCCGATGTCTCTGGCCGTCGTCGATCGGTGACGGGACAGGCATCCAGACCCGCTAAAACGGCCACTAGAGCGTTGGCAAGCCTCTTGCAGTGCACC
>CAYYHT010000784.1:0-3706 GCA_964471355.1 uncultured Enterobacteriaceae bacterium | reverse complement strand
TACCGCCGAGCCACACGGCGAATCTTCACCCGCTACTTCGCCTCGCTCACAGATGCCGGTGTTCCTCTGGGCTTCTCCATCGAAGGGACACTACGTCCACGCGATGACGGTCGCTTCGCCGTCTCCGTTCGCGTGGCCGCGGGCCAGAAGGAGCTGGTGCCCTACAGTGCTCCTTCCTTGTCCGGAGGCCAGAAGGCTGCACTGTCGATGCTGATGGCGATGACCACCCTTCGCGTCCACGACGCCGATGGTGGGCCCGGCTTCTTTCTGATCGACGAGCCGTTCTCTGCCAGCGACACCCAGAAGATCCAGGAGCTGGGAGCGTTTCTCCACCGAACCGGCGCCCAGTACATCGTCAGCATGCCAACGACCGAAGAGCTCCAGCGCTGCGGTTCGTGGCTTGAGGCCGTGCTCACGTGTACCCAAACTCCTGGCGGCCGCGACGCGAGCGGCCACCTCCGTCTCGCTCCACCCGTGAAGTGCAGCTACGTGGTCCAGCATGCCGAGTGAGGGCTGGACCACGGCCGAGGAGGCCGCGCCATTCGACCAGGCCACCGCGCGGTTGAGCCCTGGCCAGGCAACGATCGTTGATCGCTTGGCCCGACGCTTGATCAACCTTCGACCAATGCGGTGGTCCACACTCGGAAGCTTCGCGAAGCGCGGACTCGACAGGATCGATGTCGAGGAAACTGCGATGGCATTGTTCCGAGCCGGTTGGATCGCGATCCGTCACCGACGAGAGCGGACAGGTGCCCTGGTACCGAGTCAACTGCGACTTCTGGAGAGCGCCGTCGATGCGGCCGCCTCGCTGCTGGGAACCCGGTCTCCAAGCCAACGCGCGCAGACCATCGAGAGGTTGGTCGACGGACTGACCCGGCTTCGTGAGTCCCGCCGCCCTCCGGTTCCCGAGAGGGTTCTCGTACGTCAGCTCTTCGGCCAGACCAAGTCGGTGCGAATCCGCGAGTTCAGGACCGAGCTGGAGCGGGAAGTCGGTGTTCGACTCGAACACCTCGTACGATTCCACGTCGACATCGCACTCACCGCCGGCCCCGCACACTACAGCTACAACGGAATTCGCGTGGACCTGCGCGGAAGCGCGCCGTGGACGGCAATCACCGAACCGGTTGCCGCCGAGCTGAGCGACCTCACCCTCGACGGCGCGGAAGAACTCGTATGCGTGGAGAACCAGACAGTCTTCGAGGCCCTGCTCTATGAGGGGCTCGGCGAAACCTCAATGGTGCTGTTCACGGCTGGCTACCTGGGCACGGTCCAGCGGGACTGGATCCGCAAGCTGCTCGACGCGGGAATCCGTCGGGTTCGCCACTGGGGTGACCTCGACCCCTGGGGTCTCGACATCTACCGAGACCTCCAGAGCTTCGTCCTCGCACACAATTCCAACGTCGATGTGACCCCATGGAGGATGGAGCCCGAACCGCTCGAACGCCCGGACACCCAGAAGCTCACCACGGAGGACTGGGTCGCGCTCCATCGTTACCTGAAGCGAGAGGACGTACCTCTACGTGAGACCGCCGAGGCGATGAAGCGGCTCGGGCGCAAGCTGGAGCAGGAAGCTCTACTGGACGGGCCGACGACGTGAGACACACGCAGTTTGGTGAGACACAGCCGAGACACAAACCGCCGCATTCCACCGAAATGCACCGGAGTCCACCGCCCGAAAACCCGCCGCGCCCCGCAAACCCCGCCTCCCTCCGCCACTCCCCCGTTTCCGGTTCAATGTGTGACGCAAACCCACTCCGGAGCTCCCATGTCCCGCGTCTTCAAGATGAGCGTTGCTTCGGTCTACGTGCACTACGTCAACAAGGCCGAGAAGAAGGGCCGTACCAAGGACGAGGTGGACGAGGTCATTCGGTGGCTCACCGGCTTTGCCCAGAGCGAGCTTGTTGCCCACCTCGACGACAAGACCACCTTTGAGGACTTCTTTGAGGCGGCCGCACTCAACCCGAACTCGGACCTGATCAAGGGTGTGGTCTGCAAAGTACGGGTCGAGAACGTCGAGGACCCGCTGATGAAGAAGATCCGCTACCTCGACCTGCTTGTCGACGAGCTGGCCCGCGGAAAGAAGATGGAGAAGATTCTGCGAGCGCCGAAGGCCTAGGACGACCAGTCAGTCGCCAGCGCTGTCTCGCCTAAACGGGCCCCGCTTGCTCCTTTCTGAAGGCCCCGGGCGACACGCCGAAGTGCCGCTTGAAGGCCCTGCCGAACGAGGACTCGCTGTCATAGCCCACCTGATTGGCGGCCTCGGTCAGGCTCACCCGCGCATCGCCTTTGAGGGCAATCGCGGCCAGGTTCATGCGCACTTGGGTGAGGTAGGTGAGCGGCGGTGAGCCCACCAGGGACTGGAATCGAGCCGAGAAGCTTGAACGCGACATGCCGACTGCATTGGCCAAGCCGTGCACCGTCCACGGGTCAGCCGGGTACTGATGCATCAGCCCCAACACGTGGCCGATGGACGGGTCCCGCAGCGCCCCGAGCCAACCGGCCTCGCCGTCCGGCTGTTCGCGAAACCAGGCTCGGATGACCTGCACAAAGAGCAGATCGATCAGGCGCACACTCATCATTTCCGAGCCGTCGCTCTTGTGATGGGTCTCGTGCATCAAAAAGCGCAGGGTGGTCTCGAGCCACGGAAGCGCCGAGCGCTTTTCATAGGTGAAGTGGATGAGAGGCGGCAGCTGCGCCAGCAGAGGGTGCTGCGCGTACCCGTCGAAGCGGAGTCCCCATGCGCGAATGGCCGTCAACCGTCCTCCGCCACCGTAGCGCAGGGTCGGGAAGGCCTCGCGGTCGGGCGCATACCGATCGGCCAGCTCCGGACCGTGCGTCTTGAGGACCTGAGCGTAGGGAATGAGCGGCGTCGAAGGGTGGTCCGCCAGAGCGACCTGCCCGCCGGGCGTGAACATGACCAGGTCACCAGCCTCGATAAGCAGAGCCTGCTGTTGTGGGCGCCGCAGGAAGCAGCTTCCGGTCTCGACGAACAGGAACGAGATGTACTGATTGGGCGGATGGGAGAAGCCCCACGGTGCCGTCAGCTCAGATCGCCGAGTGAGCGTGCCCTCGACGCGAATCCAGCTCAGCACATCGGACAAGACATCCATGGTCCCTCCAGCGGGTCAATATAGGCCCATCGTCCTGCTGATTTATTAGCACCTGGACGAACAGCACGAAAATACGGACTATTCGGCGTATTCGTCTCTGTGCTTAGGGCTATACGTTGACGCTATAAGGGAGCAGACACATGAAAGGCATGGTGCACGCGGCCGCAGGCGTCTTCGGGTTCATTCTGGTGGCGACGTTCAGCGCATCCACGGTGGTCTCGGCGCTCGTGGGCAGTCCACAGACCATCGCCATGGTCAAGGCCGGCGTCTTCGGCGGCCTGTTCGTCCTGCTGCCAGCACTTGCGGGCGCGGGCGCGACGGGCATGTCCATGCTGGGCAAACGCCAGGACCCGGTGGCCCTGACAAAGCAGCTTCGCGGACCTCGAGCCTTCATGAGCACCCTGTTGATCGGCGTGCCGACGGCCGGGTTCCTCTGGTTCCGAGCCTCGGCAGGCACCTTCGATGCGCTGTACTACGGCGCCCAGGGAGTCGAGCTGTCGCTGCAGGCATTCTGCCTTGTGATGATCGGCCTGAACATTCGGGACGGACTCTCTCTACGGGGCCGCATCCGCATGCCCGGTGTCACCGGTCCCTCC
>CAYYHT010000783.1:3055-3718 GCA_964471355.1 uncultured Enterobacteriaceae bacterium | reverse complement strand
ATCGTGCGGCTGATGGCCAGCAATGTCACCCATCTCGAGATCGAGCGACCCGCCGAGTTCCACTTCGAGCCTGGCGCCTACGTGTTCGTCCGCATCAACGACATCTCGCGCTGGGAGTGGCATCCCTTCACCATCAGCTCGGCGCCCGAGCGCCACGACAAGCTGTCGCTGCACATTCGCAGCGCCGGCAACTGGACCCGCGCTCTGCATGCGCACTACAGCGAGCGCATGGGCGAGGGTCTGGCCGGAGATGACCCTCGTGTCCGCCTGGAAATCGAGCTGGATGGCCCCTATGGCACCCCGTCGGAGCACGTGTTCGACTGCAAGGTCGGGGTGTTGGTCGGCGCGGGCATCGGCATCACACCGTTCGCCTCCATTCTGCAGAGCATCCTCGAGAGGAAGCGCTCGGGCCAACAAATGACCCTGCAGAAGGTCTATTTCTATTGGCTGAACCGGGAACAAAAGGCGTTCGAGTGGTTCACCGGGCTGCTCGCCGAGCTCGAGAAGCTGGACGACGAGAACATGATCGACATCCAGATCTGGATGACGGGAATGAAGCCGCGCACCGACATGAAAGCGGCGACCCTACACATTGCCATGGACCTGGCCCACCAGCAGACTCGCATCGATCTGATCACCGGACTGCGCGCCAAGACCCACGGC
>CAYYHT010000783.1:0-3045 GCA_964471355.1 uncultured Enterobacteriaceae bacterium | reverse complement strand
TGCGCTCCATCGCAGCAGCCCACGAAGGCGAAGCTGTCGAGGTATTCCTGTGCGGTCCGCCTGCTCTGGCGCGCGACCTGGGCGGGCACTGCAGAACGCTTGGCTTCAACTTCCGGAAGGAGAACTTCTGACGTCGTCGGTCAGGGTCAGCCCGCCGGACACCTCGACAATGGTCAGGGCCCCGGACTCTTCAATCGGGTCGATCAAGGTCAGCGCTCCGCCCATGCCACCGCCACCGATGCGCGCATGGATGTTCTCGATGGCGTGCAGGGCATAGCGGCTCATGCCGGGGGTCTGACGCAGAGGCTCCACAGCAGCCCCAGAGCCGATGACGCCAAGACCGAGCACCGCCTCACGCTGGACGGGCTTGCGCGGGCTGTTCAACAGCTCAATCAGCATCTGCTCCGCATCGGCCCCACCCACCACCGACGCACAGGAGGCGACCTCCAACACCAGATCGAGCGAGCCAGACTCTCGGTCAAAGGCGACCCGCCTCACCAAGCGCCACAGCTGGGGAATGAGGACCGAAAGTCGACGGCCGCGCACGCTGCGAATGACCGCGAGCTGCAGCTCAAGGCTGTCTGTGCGCAGCGCGCGACCCAGCACCCGGACCGCCTGAGGCTCGTCGAGGTCATGGGTAGCGAGCACGGCGTCGCGTCGAAGTCGCAGCGTCAGTGTGGAGTCACACACAAGCTCGGTCAGCACGCCCTCATCGTTCAGAATCTTGGCGGCTCGCAGCCGCACTGTGGGGTCCGGGTCCCCCAAGGCGTGCTGGGTGACCGCCGCCGTGCGCTCGCCGGCAAAGTGGGTGTTGAGGTGCTCCAATGCCCGAAACCGCACCGCGGCGTGGGGGTCGCTCTCGACGAGTGAAGCCAACGCGTCGCCCGTGTCGAGTGTGGCCAGCCGACCACCCAGCGCCATCGCCACCTCGAGGCAGAGCACCGGTCCCGCGTGGGCCGTGACGGCGACCGCATGCCCGCGGATGCGAACCCGGGCACCTGCCAGCTTAGCGACCAGGTTGTGCCGCGTCGCTGCGTTGAACAGGGCAAGCAGCAGAGGAGCGTCTCCCTCGATGTCGATGCCCGCATCGAACTGCGGATCGCCCACCTCGGCACTGGACCGAAACACCCGCCGCATGGCCGCCGATGGTTGTCCGGCTCCTGGATCCCCGTCCAAGTTGACCGCTGCGGTGGTCAACAGCAGCTCATCTTCGTCCCGGACGACCTAAATGCGCGCGCCAAAACCACTCACCGTTCCTCGAGCCACATTGCCGCGAAAAGCAAGCTCGTGAACCTGGGCCAGGCGCGCCAGATCATCGGTGTGGCTAAGGCCGTACTCGTGCGGGTGTTCTTCTTCGAACCGCAACAGTGCCCAGACGCCGACAACGCCAACCACGCCGGAACCAATGAGCCAGGGCCACATACCGTATTTGTACGCTCAGACCGCCGGATGTTCCACTCTACTTCTTGGCAGACAGGCTCAACTGTCCGGCAGCCGACGGCTCGGCGATCGACAACGCTCCGCCTTCACTGCCCACCTCGGCGATCGACAGCCCGCCACGGTCCACATCACCCAGCCGGCTCTGGATGCTTCGAATGGCACCGCGGGCAGCACCTGGAACCCTCGACAGCATGCCCGAGTGCTGCGCAAGCTCCATCAGCGGCTCGACTGCCCGGGAATCGCCAGCGTCGCCGAGTGCGCGGATGGCCGCCATGGCCAGGGACTCGGGCTCGCTGTCAATCAGTGCCAGCAGGGGTGCCTGGGCAGACTCATCGAGCAAGTCTTCGTCTCGCAGCCGCCGAATCGCCAACACCTGAAGCCTCTGGGTGGGTTGGCTCAACAGCTCGACCAGAACCGTCCGAGCTAGCCCCACGTCCGGATTGCCCGCCAGCGCCTCGGCGGCACGGGAGCGAATGCGCTGACTCAACCGCGAGTCGCGCACCAGCTCCGCAAGCACCGGAGCTGCGCCCAACGCCGAAGCCGCGACCAGCCGCACGGCCGGATCGCTGTCGGCGAGCGCGTCTTGGGCCAGCACCTGCACATGTCCGCTCAGGCCGTCTTCATTGCGCGTCATCAGGAAGGCCAGTGCTTCGGCGCGCACCCCGCCCTTGGGGTCATGGCTCACGATGTCGCCCAGACGCTGATCCCGTGCTCCCTGTGCGGTCCGCAGCTGACGCGCGAAGTCCAGCGCGCGCTGCAGCATGGGCTCGGGGTCGGAGTCGATGCTCTCGGCAAAGATCCGGATGGTGCCGTCGCTGTCCAGTCGTGCACGCCCCTTGCTCAACAAGGTGCGCACATGCTGCCGCATGCCGGCGTCCAACAGGGCTCGGGCAGCGCCCTCGTCACCGGCCACGTGCACATGAGAGTCGAACGCGGTGTCACCGATCTGCACGTCCTCGCCGAACAGCCCCTGGAAGAAGCCAGCAACAGACGCCTCTTTGCGCAGCTCAACCCCTCGAATACCCGTCTGCAGGTCGAGGACCAAGTACGTCACGCGGTGGTCCCCGCGGCGCTCGGTGTAGGTGTGCAGACCGACCTTGAACCCATCGACGCTGCCCGCCACCTCGCCAGCGCGATTGACGACCAACCCGTGGGCATCGGCAAACTGCTTCCATCGCTCACGGCGCTTGCGTCGCACGATCTTCGCGTGCTCGACCAGCGCCTGAATCACCTTGACGAATCCCGCGCCCACCGCGAGCGCGCTGGCGACGCCTCCAGTGATCAAGGCAAAGGCCACGATGGCGCCGAACACAGCCGTCACGGCCAAGCCAAATCCGGCGAGCACCAGCAGCAGAACCTCCATCAGTGGGGCTCCACGACGGTGACGGCGCCCACCTCATCGGCCAGTTCCGACAGGCTCAAGGCGCCCACACCATCGTCGGTGAGCACGAGGGACAGCGAGCCCATGCCCACATCGCCGACCCGGGCTTGAATGGAGCGCACGGCGTCTCGGGCCGCAGCAGGCACGTCGGACAGAACGCCCGCACTGTCTGCAAACGGAAGCAAGGCTTCGACAACCGAGACGGTGCCACAGCGCCGCAGGGC
>CAYYHT010000782.1:0-3722 GCA_964471355.1 uncultured Enterobacteriaceae bacterium | reverse complement strand
TAGCCGAACACGACCATGAAAGCCGCGAGTCCTAGGAATCCGTAATTCTTCAGGAAGTCCATCGAGTCCGTCCAGCGCTGGGGTTCAGCGCGAGCGCCCCATATCCCGCTTGCTCTGCTTCGCCTTCAGGGTGTGGCGCTTGTCGTGAAGCTTCTTGCCCTTGGCCAATGCAATCTCCACTTTCACCCACGAGCCCTTCATGTAGATGCGAAGGGGGACAATCGTCGTTCCCTTCTGGCTCGTGCTCTTGCGCAGCTTCGACAACTCGTGACGATGCAGCAGCAGTCGGCGGACCCGGGTGGGATTGTGGTTGAACTGGTTCGCTTCGGCGTAGTGAGCGATGTGACAGCCGTGCAGCCAAGCCCCATCGGCTCGGACCGCAACGTGCGCCTCTTGAAGGTTTGCATTGCCCATGCGGAGGCTCTTGACCTCGCTGCCTTGCAAGGCGATGCCGGCCTCGAAGGTATCGAGGATGAGGTAGTGGTGGCGTGCCTTTCGGTTGCGCACGATGTCTCGAATGACGTCTGGCTTGGCCACTGAAAGAAATCTCCGGGCAATGGCCTAACGCGATCAGCCTCTGTGGCGGATCGTGGATCACAGTGGATCCAAAGAAGTTGAAAGTGGGAGAGAGTGGACTATAGTGGGTCGCGTCGGTGTATTCGCTTTGCCCGGCCCCGTGGATTGACATGCTGAAGGTTCGCTGCCAGGCAAATGCCACCCTGGATGCAAAAGGGAGAATTGCTCTCCCTGCACCGCTGAAGCGGGCTGTGGCCGATGCTGATGTCACTCACTTGGTGCTGACCTTCCACAAGGGGTCGGTGTGGGGAATGACCCGGGCTGATTTCGAGCAACGTGTCGAGAGACGCCTCGAGGAGCAGGACCCGTTTGCTGAGGAAGTTCTCGACTGGGCCCATGCCTTGCTGGCGACAGCGCAGGATGTCCGCGTCGATGGGAACGGACGGCTGCTCATTCCGCCCATGCTGCGCGAACTTGCGCAACTCGACCGGGACATCGTGGTCAGCAGCCTGCTCAACCGCATCGAAATCTGGGACAAAGAGAGCTGGGAGACCCGCTTCAAGACGGCACTTGAGCGCACCTCCAAGGCCCGTGGCATGCCGCGGAAGGACGCATGATGACGTTCGCCCACGAGAGCGTGCTGCTGCGCGAATCAGTGACCGCCATCGCCCCGGCAGATGGACAGACCATCGTCGACTGCACCCTCGGCGCGGGAGGCCACTCCGAAGCACTCCTTGCGGCTGCAGAATGTCGCGTCATCGGCATTGACCGGGATCCCGCCGCCCTAGATTCCGCCTCAGCGCGACTGCAGCCCTACGGGGACCGGTTTGTGCCCGTGCGCGCGTCATTCTCCGAGCTTCCATCTGTGCTCGATGAGCTCGGAGTCAGTCACGTCGACGGCGTGCTGGCAGATCTTGGAGTGTCGTCGCCACAGCTCGACCACGCTGAACGCGGATTCTCGTTTCGGCAGTCCGGCCCCGTCGACATGCGCATGGATCCGGATGCAGAGCTTTCTGCAGAGCAGATCGTGAACAAGTGGCGCCAAGAAGAGATCGAGCGCGTCATTCGCGACTATGGCGAGGAACGGCACTGGCGCCGAGCGGCGGCGGCCATCGTTGAGGGCCGGCCGTGGAGCGACACCAAACTCTTGGCCGACGCCATCGCAGCGGTCACCAAGAGCAAGGGACGCATCCATGGGGCCACTCGCGCCTTTCAGGGGCTGCGCATTGCAGTCAACGACGAACTCGGCGAGCTCGAGCGTCTGCTCGAAGTCGCAGTCGACCGCCTCAACGGCGGCGGCCGCATCGCCATCATTAGCTTTCACTCCCTTGAAGACCGCATCGTGAAGCGGTTCTTTAGCGCCCATTCGGGCCGCAACGCTGAACGAGACCCATATGGGAACCCGATCGGCACCTTCCGCCTTGACCGCCCGGCCAAGGCCATCACGCCCTCCCCCGATGACCCCAACCCGCGAGCGCGCTCTGCGCGCCTCCGCACCGCTGTGAGGCTCCCATGGACGCCAAATCGCTCGCAGTGAGCCCCTCCCTGACCATGGCCGCACCTGCGGTCACGGCTCTTCCGGCACCTGATGTCGAGATTGGAAGCTGGGAGGCCCCGTACCACCGACTGCTGCCGCTGTGGCGTCATGCCGTCTGGCTCGGGGTCTTCTTCGCTCTGAGTGCGATTGCTGTCGGAGTTCGTCTCGATGTGCAGCGTACGCGCATCGAGCTGGACCGGAACTCCAGCATGCAGAAAGAAGCAGGTGTTCTCCACGAGCGCCTGCAGCTTGAGTACGACGCTCGCCGCCGTGCCGTGGCCATGGAGTCCGCGGCGGCCCAGCTCGCCCTGTCGGCCAATGCGCCCATCGTCGTCGTCGGATCCGGCCAGTGAGCGGCGAAATCCATGTGCCTCCGGTATACATCCCGCCTGAGGACCGCACGGCTGTGCGTCAACGAGCCCGATTCCGCGCGGGCCTGCTCGGCGTGCTTCTGGCCACGGTGTTGACGGGCATTGCTACCCGGGGCGCCCAGCTCTGCATGGACCCTCACGAGCGAACGGTCACCATGGGAAGCGGACAGCGATGGGGCCAGGCCACCATTCGTGCACCGCGCGGCGACATTCTCGATCGTGAAGGCAGGCGTCTGGCCACCTCGGTTGATGCGCCCACCGTGGTGGTGGATCCGATGTTGCTCGATGAGGACCAGATTCCGGCACTCGCAGCCGAAGTGGCGTCCATCCTCGATCTGCCTGTGTCCGATGTGGAAAAGAAGTTCCGCCGCCAGTCGCGCTATGCCCGACTCAAGTCGCGGGTTCATCCTCGGGTGGCGGCCGCCATCCACGATCTGGACGTCCGGGCCCTGTGGACCCACCGCGACCCGCGTCGCTACTACCCAGAGGAGGGGCTTGGCGCGCAGGTTCTCGGATTTGTCGACGGTACGGGTGCGGGTCAGGAAGGCCTCGAGGCAGCTCTGGACGACCACCTGCGTGGTGGCTCGATTCTGGTCACCCACCGCCGCAATCGACGCGGCTATGACCTCGACGCCCATCAGGTTCGGCAGACCCCTGATGAAGGGCTCGACGTACACACCACCATTGATCGAGGCATTCAGCGAGTGGCGGAGCGCGCCCTTGCTGGCGTCGTCGAGCGTCATGAACCCCATGCTGCTTACGCCACGGTGGTCGATGTGCGGACCGGCGACATCCTTGCCATGGCGAACACGCCGACCTTCAACCCGAACGCCATCACTCGCGATGCCGCAGTTCGGAAGAACCATGCCATCGTCGACGCGATCGAGCCGGGATCGGTGTTCAAGCCGTTCACGCTGGCCGCGGCGATTGAAGAGGGCGCCCTCACCGAGAACACCATCGTCGATTGCGAGGGCGGTGCTTGGTACATCCGGCGCACTCGAATTCGTGACGATCACCCCCACAAGCTGATCACTGCCAGCGAGGTCATCAAGTTCTCGAGCAACATCGGCTCGGCCAAGATGGCACTCATGCTGGGTCCGCAGACCTACCTCGACTATCTGCACGAGTTTGGCTTCGGCCAGCGCTCTGGCATTCCACTGCCCGGTGAGCGGCGCGGAACGGTGCGCAAGGCCGACCGAATCAAGCCCATCGAGCTGGCGACCACCTCGTATGGTCAGGGGGTCACGAGCACGCAGATTCAGCTGTCGATGGCCACTGCAGCGCTGGCGAACGGTGGC
>CAYYHT010000781.1:3104-3725 GCA_964471355.1 uncultured Enterobacteriaceae bacterium | reverse complement strand
TTCCTCGCGCTCCGGAACGACATGAGGCAGCTCTTGGGCGACGGCCGCCATCGACATGCTCAGCGCCAGCAATACGCACAGGGCCTTCATCGGTTCTCCATTCCCTCGTGAACGCGTTGCAGGACCTTACTATTCATCTGGGTCGCTCGCTCGGTCGACAAAGCGACCGTCGACCCACACCGCCTTGATGTCGTGAACGGCGGACAGGTCCCGGGTCGGGTCGCCGTTGACCAGCAGCACATCGGCCTGCCAGCCCTCTTCGATGGCGCCGAAGTCGACCTCGCCGAACAGGCGGCTGTTGTGCCAGGTGGCGGCCACAAGCACCTCGGCCGGTGACATTCCGCTGGCGTGCAGCAGGTCGAGCTCGTGGTGCAGGCCGGCGCCCGTCGGAATGCCCATCAATGGTGTGTCGCTGCCCACAAGCACCGTGACACCGTACTGGTGCAGCAGTGCCGCATTGGCCATGCGATCATCGTGGCCCCGCGCGACCTCGTCCAGCCATGGGTCGAGACTGGTGGGCTTGCCGCCCTTGGCAATGATTCGGTCTTGGTCGGCCGCCAGCGCCTTGCTCTGCAGGTCGGCCATTAGGGCCGAGCGCGATGGGTCGGACATTCGGTAGCG
>CAYYHT010000781.1:0-3094 GCA_964471355.1 uncultured Enterobacteriaceae bacterium | reverse complement strand
CTTGATGCTCAGCTGGCCCCCCCAAGGTGCGTGCATGAGCGCGTCGACGGGCACGGCCAGGGCGCGGTCCACATCGGCGGGCCGTCCGACATGGGCCACCAGCTTGCTGTCGAGGGCGGTGGCGGCGATGCGCAACTGCTGCAGCGAGGCATCGTCGATGGTGGGCGCGCCGCCTGGAATCTCGTCGAGCATCACCTTGATGAACGGGGTCAGGCCTTGCTTGGCGACTGCGGCCTTGACCCCTTCGCCGTCGGCCACTCCCCAGGCCACATTCTTGGTGGCCATGCGCACCAATAGATTGGGGAAGCTCGCGTGAATGCTCGGCCACGGATGCCCCTTGGGCGCGGTAAAGGGCTTGCCGGCCCAGTACAGCTCAGGGCCAGCCCAGTCCTCCTCCATGCGCCGCACAAATCGGTCGCGGTCGTCGGTGTCCAGCCCGGGGTCGAGCACGGTTGTGACGCCGGCGTACAGGCAGCCTTCGAGGTTGAGCTGGACGTCGGGCAGCCTCATTGCCTTGGGATAGGCCGCGGTGCTGCTGGTGTGCACATGCAGGTCGATGAGCCCGGGCAGCAGCGTGGCGCCGGTGCCGTCCACCGTGCGTCCGACCTCGATGCCCGCTCCCTCGCCCAGTCGACCGATGGCGGTGATCAGGCCCTGGTCCAGCATCACGTCGTGGGGTCCAGTCACCGTGCCGTTCGAGCGGAACAGGTGCACGTTGGTGATCAGGGTGCGGATCGGCTCGGGCTCGACCTCGACCACCGAATCTGCGAGTGCCAGGGCGGCGAGCAGCCAGATCAACGGGGGTCGATGGCCTGGACGTTGAGGGCGCGCTCTTCTTCGATGCCGCCGTCTTCAAAGACGACGGTGAGCTTGAAGCCACCCGGCGAGGTGATGTCGCGGAAGCTCATGTACATGGCGCCCGGCTCGACCAGCAGCGGCTGGAGGCCGACATCGTCATAGGCCTCGTGCACGCCGCCGTCGTCGCCGGAGAGCACAATGTCAAAGCCGTCGAACTCGACCAGCGCGTCGCACTGGGTCTCGCCTGGGTCGGGTCGATGGCGGTCGAGGGGGTCCAGGGTGAACTCGCCGTAGTCGCCGCCGATCAACCGGCAGCCCGCACCCAGGTCGTCGGCGTGAATGCGAATGTCGCCGGCCGAGCCCAGGGAGTACCAGCCGTCTGAGTCCGGCGAGGCCGAGCCCCCACAAGCAGTGCCCACCAGCGCGAGCAGCACCACCCCCATCAAGGAGGGGCGAGCTTCGTCTCGCCCATTCAGGCGAGCTTCGTCTCGCCCATTCAGGCGAGCTTCGTCTCGCCCATCACACCTATTGGAAGCGGACATACTCGAATTCTTCGGGCTGGGCGTTGATGCCCTTTCGGGGCGGTGCAATCCAGTGAGCCATCTTGCCGGGCTCGACAATGGCGCGTCCCATGAGCGACTGCACATAGGCGCGGTCGGCGTCGGTGGGCAGCCAGTCGTCCTTTTTGGCTTCGAACTGCTCGGCGCTGATGATGTCGCCTTCGAGGTTGAAGTGGGTGCCCGCGTAGATGCCCTGGCGGCGGAAGAAGCGGATGTGCGGCAGGGTGATGCGGGTCTCGGTGCCCAGCTTGGCCAATCGCTTGTTCCACCGCTCGACGGCCTTGTGGCAGTCGCGGGCGTACTGCTCGCGCAGATCTTCGTTCATGGCATTGCGCAGGGGCACGTCTTCGTTGGCCAGCTTGCCGTCGCGAATCACCGTGATGGCCTTGTAGGCGTCGAGGCACAGGTGGTCGGTGTAGTCGGACTTTTCGGGCTCGTAGATGCCGTAGGTGCGGCCGCCCTCGTGGAAGCGTCCCTTGATGCCCGATGCGAAGTAGTCGGCGGCGTTGCTGGAGATCTCGCTGCCGAACAGGTCGAGGCTGTAGGCGAACCAGTAGTTGACGTACTTTTGGATGGTCGGCATGTCGATGCCGCCCTGGTTGCGCACGTCGCCGTTGGGGTCGACGCGCTCGAGCTCGAGGCTGCGCTCCATGATGCGCGCCATGCCGGTCTCGCCCACGAACATGTGGTGGGCTTCTTCGGTGAGCATGAAGCGGCAGGTGCGGGACAGCGGGTCAAAGGCGGACTCGGCCAAGCTAGCCAGCTGGTACTTGCCGTCGCGGTCGGTGAACGTGGTGAAGCAGAAGAAGGTCAGCCAGTCGGTGCAGGGCTGGTTGAAGGCGTCGAGAATGCGGGGCTTGTCTTCGTTGCCGGCGCGGCGCTCGAGCAGCTCTTCAGCTTCTTCGCGGCCGTCGCGGCCAAAATAGGCCTGCAGCAGGTAGACCATGGCCCACAGGTGGCGGCCCTCTTCGACGTTGACCTGGAACAGGTTGCGCAGGTCGTACAGGGAGGGAGCGGTGTGCCCCAAGGCCCGCTGTTGTTCGACGCTGGCGGGCTCGGTGTCGCCTTGGGTGACGATGATGCGGCGCAGCATGTTGCGGTACTCGCCGGGCACGGTCTGCCAGGCGGGCTTGCCCATGTGGTCACCAAAGTAGATGGGGCGGTCCTTTTGGGGCTCGGACAGGAAGATGCCCCAGCGGTAGTCGGGCATCTTGACGTGACCGAAGTGGGCCCAGCCGTCGCGCTCGACGCTGACAGCCGTGCGCAGGTAGACGTCGTCGGCCATGAAGCCCTCGGGACCCATGTCGGACCACCAGTCGAGGAACTTCGGCTGCCACTTCTCGAGAGCTCGCTGCAGCTTTCGGTCGTTGGACAGGTCCACGTTGTTCGGGATCTTCTGGCTGTAGTCGATGCCCATTTCAGGCCTCCGTGGCGCAGTCACACTCTGGTGCGCCACATAACTCAGAAATGCAGGGCACTGAGGGTAGTCTGCACCCGACTCCGCAATTGAGGTTCCCATGCGCCTTCTGCCGTTGATTTTCTTGCTGTCGGTGGCCTGTCGGGCCGACGAGGACACCGGTCCCGATCCTCGACTCGTCGACATGGATGGCGACGGCTACCCCGCCATCTCGGACTGCAACGAAGAGGACGCCACGGTGTTCCCCGGCGCCGACGAGCTGTGCAACGGCATCGACGACGACTGCGATGGGTCTGTGGACGACCGGGCCATCGACGGG
>CAYYHT010000780.1:0-3743 GCA_964471355.1 uncultured Enterobacteriaceae bacterium | reverse complement strand
GTTCGAAACACCGTCACGCCGGGCAGAGCGCCTTCGAGGGCCGCATTGCTCATCACTGTGACGGCAATGCCTCGAACGTGCATTCCCCGTGCGAGCAGCCAGGCCAAGCCGTCACCGGGCACCGCCAGACCGTGCTCGTCGACCAGCGTGCAGCGGTCGGCGTCTCCATCGACCGCAAAACCGCCGATGCACCCGTACTCAGTGATGGCTTCGCCAAGACGCCTTGGGTGCTGTGAACCCACCGAATCGTTGATGTCTCCATCGCCCACGCCCACAAAGACCACGCCAGGCAGACGCGCCGTGAGCCACGCCCTCATGGAAGTCGCAGCACCGTGGGACAGGTCAATCGCGATGGGTCCAGGCAGGTCCAGTTCTCCGACAGCCCGTTCGAGCGCCTCGCAATATGCGCTCATGACCTCGAGCCTGGCCTCAAGCCGCGGACCTGTCGCGCGTTCGCCGGGCTCGGAAATCCAGCCTTCGACGACTCGATTTTCGTCGTCAGTCAGCTTGCGGCCCCCTGGCGCAAACAACTTAAAGCCATTGTCGCCCACGGGATTGTGCGACGCGGTGATCATGACTCCAACGTCGGCGATGCCCGCGGCCAGCCCTGTCGCCAGTCCAGCCGTCGGGAGCACCGACGCGAACAGCGCTTTGCCACCCGCACCTCGAACGCCCTCGGCAACGGCCAGCTCGAGCTCCAGTCCGCTTGGACGCGTATCTCGAGCGATGAGCACCCGGCTCGAGGCACCACCAAGCCGTACCGACGCGCGTCCAATGGCGGCCGCCACCTCGACGGTGCAGGGCGACTCCCCGGCTCGCCCGCGAATGCCATCGGTACCAAATCGAATCATCGGTGTGTGACCTCGACGGTCGGCGGATCACAGGACACAACCCGCACGCCCACTGGCAGCCCGACCACGTGCAGCCGCAACCCTTCAGTCGGTCCAAAGGACGCCTCGTAGCGACGGGCGTCCGGCTCGTCGGGCAGCACCACTTTGACGAGCATGTCCCCCTCCGAGAGCGTCTTGAGCGCCGTTGCAGGACCTTCCAGCATCACCGTTGCGCCCGACACCTTGGTTCGCCAGTCGGGATTCAGCGCGATCTCGACTCCCGAGAAACCATGACGCTCGACGAGTGGCGAGACATCGATGTGCGCTGCGACCGCCCCCTGCCCCTCGACGAGGGTGATGCTGCGCGGCAGAGCAAGCTCCACCGAGAAGTCCGTGGGTGCGGTGAGCGTTGAGATGTCGATGGGCTTTGTCGAGACCTCCAGCAGCTGCTCGACCAGAACTCGAGGGCCCTGAATCGACACGACGCCAGGGGTGAGCTGCACGGCCCCGACAAGGTATTCCGGGGCCGGTTCGCCCACTGTCACTGCCTTGAGGGCCACTTTGCGCGTGTCAGACTCGTCGAGCTGCAGGTTCAGCGACGACGGCGCATGCCCCAGGATGGTGACATTGGGCGGCAGGCCCGTGAGCTCAAACGTCGAGAACTCGACCGTGGCCGCACCGGTGCCTTGCTCGCTGAGGTCAATGGCCATCATGAGGTTGGCGCCATCGGCCTGGCGAACCGCGTTTCGCGAACCGGTCACCGTCGCCAAGACCGACCCAGGCAGCGGTTCAGTGGTCACAACGCCCGCTGGCAGCTTCCACGCAAGGCCGATTCGGTACTTGTGCTCAACGGTCTCGCTGCCTTGCACATATAGCCAACCGGACAACGCGATGGCGAACGCCAGCAGCTTGTAGCCGGGCAGCGCAAATAGCCCTTGAATCCACTGAATCACGTGGGGCCGTCAGTGGCGATGTGAGGTTCGAAGGTCATGAAGTGCCGCCCTTGGCGGTCGGAATCTCGGCGATTTGAGTGGTGGGGCTGTCGTCGATTGGGGCCAGTTCCATGCCCGCGCTCAGGCGCTCACGCAGGTCATTGCCGTCCGCAATCGGTGTCACAACGCCGTTCTGAACGAGCGACACGGTGCCTCGTTCCTCGGAGATGACCAAGCAGATGGCATCGGTGGTCTCGGTCACGCCGATGCCAGCCCGGTGCCGGGTGCCGTACCCCCGGCTGACGTCCTGAGAGACGGTCAAGGGCAGAAACACGCCGGCCGCGACAACACGCTGGGCCCGAATGACCACCGCACCGTCGTGAATGGGCGACGATGGGTGAAAGATGGCGACCAACAGCTCGCGACTGACCTTGGCATCGAGTGCATGTGCGCCCTCGATAAACGGCCCCAGACGGGCAATGCGCTCGATAACGACCAAGCCGCCGATCTTTCGACCGGCGAGCACGAACACAGCTTCAATGACCTCTTCGAGAACGCCCGCATCGGCGCGGCGTCCGGAACGACTAAAGAACGTGCCACCAGCCTGGGCCAACGCGTTGCGAATGTCGTCTTGAAACAGGATGAGCACGGCGAGCACGATGTACACAGCGACGTTGTCGAGCACCCAGTTCAGGGTGGACAGGCCGAGGGTCTCGGACACCACGTAGATTGCGGCCAGCAGCGTCAGACCGATGAGGCTCTGCTGTGCTCGGGTGCCACGCACCAACAACAAGCCTCGGTAGATCAACCACGTCAGGATGCCGATGTCGAGCCAGTCGGTCCAGGTCATGGTGTCGAACACACCGTCGGTGAGCCAAGTGTTCACAGGGCCGGCCTCGGCTGCGAGGCATCAAAGACGGTCAGCGCCTGTCGTGTGGCGAGAACATCGTGGACCCGCACGACGTCCGCACCGTGCTGCGCAGCGGCGAGCGCGGCGCCAACTGAGCCAAAGACCCGGTCGGCCGCGGACGACACTCCGGTCAGTTCACCCACAAAGCGCTTGCGAGACGCGCCAATGAGGACTCGGTAGCCATGGGAACGCAGTCGCGGCACCGCGGCGATGAGTCGCGGATTATCCGCCAGGGACTTGCCAAATCCGATTCCGGGATCGAGCGTGATGCGCTCTTTGGAAATGCCACAGCGTTGTGCATGCTCGGCTCGGGCAAGCAAGAAGGCCTCCACCTCACCCACCAAGTCGTCGTAGTGAGTGTCCCCTTGCATGGTACGAGGCGTGCCGCGCATATGCATGACAATCACGTCTACGCCAGTCGATGCGCACAGCGGGCCAAGCTCTGGATCCGCCAGTGCGCAGACGTCATTCACGATCAAAGCGCCGGCTTCGATGGCGGCGGCAGCCACGGTCGCCTTGGATGTATCCACTGAAATGAGCGCGTCTGGCCGGGCTGCCAGCACGCCGCGGATGACCGGCAGCACGCGCGCGACTTCGACCTCTGCGGACACGGCCTGGGCACCCGGTCGCGTGGACTCACCACCCACATCAATGATGTCAGCGCCCTGGTCCAGCAACGTCAACGCGTGCTCGATGCCCAGACGAGCCGAGTCGAATTGGCCTCCATCGGAAAAGGAGTCCGGCGTCACATTCACAATGCCCATCAGCGCGGACACGAGGTCTCCAGTGGACGCTAGGTGCCCATCCATCCGAGGTTGGCGGGCGGTACTGGGCCGGATTCGTCGACGAGCTGCGCGAACTGGTCGCGGTCGAGGCTCTCGTGCTCGATCAGGGCCTGTGCAACCCGGTGCAGCACGTGCACATTCGAGGGCAGAATGTCGATGGCCGGCCAGTGGTTGCGGGCACCCAGGTCTCGGTTGAGGATGATGTGGCCGTCGAGGATACCTCGGACCTCGTCGGAGATGGGCTCTTCCATATCTTCAGTCCTATGCGGGCCATTCCGTGTGCGAC
>CAYYHT010000779.1:1023-3755 GCA_964471355.1 uncultured Enterobacteriaceae bacterium | reverse complement strand
GCTTGGGCCCGGCCTCGGCCGGCCATTCGTCCACCGGCTCGACCGGAGCCTCGGGCTCGGTGGAGACCGTCGCTGCGGGAGTTTCGGGCAGGGGCGGGTCGGGGGTCATCAGGTAGACCGCGCCAAAGGCGAGGGCCCCGGCCGTGAACATGGCGATGATGGCGATCTGGGTGCCGGTCTCGTTGCGTTCTGGTGCGTCGAGCGCTTGGGTCGGAGCGGTGACCGTGGGGATCGATGTGGAGTCCGGCAGGCCGCTCAGGTGCGAGGGCGTGGCGTCGAAGACTCCCCGCAGCACGTTGGTGACCTCGACATCATCAAAGGCGTTTCGACGCCGGGTGGCCCTGGGCACGTTGACGTCGGCCCAGTCGCGCAGGCGCATGTTGGGGATGTCTGGGTGGAGGCGAAGGTCGGCACAGCGCGCTTCGACCTTGCTGAGTCCCGGACGCATGTTCGGCTCGTAGCAGAGCATGTCAGACACTAGCTCGGCCAGAGCGGCACTCGCGAACATGTCCTCGATCTCTTCGACGGCGGCCTTGCGCTTCTTGAGGTGCTTGGCGATGGCCGGCGACGTGCGGCCGTATTTCTTGCCGGTCAGCAGCTCGTAGAGCAACACACCCAGCGAATAGACGTCGGGATTCTCTTCGAGGGCGCCGTCGATGCGCTCGGGGGCCATGTAGCCAAGTGAGCCGCCCATCGTGGTCGAGTCGGATTCGCGGGTGCCGAAGTTGGCTCGGGCGATGCCGAAGTCCAGGACCTTTACCTCGCCGCTGCTGGTGACCAGGATGTTGCTGGGCTTGATGTCCAGGTGCTGAAGCCGCAGTGGCTCGCCGTCTTCGTTCTTGGTGAAGTAGGCGACGTCGAGGGCCTCGGCGACTTCGCCGACGATCTGCAGGGCGACCGAGGTCGGCAGGGCTCCCATGTCGCGCAGCTCAGCGAGGTCAGCGCCCTCGATGTACTCCATGACGACGGTCCACAGCTTGTTCAGCTGCACCAGATCGACGACGGCCACGATGGCTCTGTGCCGCACCAAACCCAGGATTCGGGCTTCGTCTCGCAGACGTTCCAGCGCCGCTTCGTCCTTTTGCCCACTGCTATTCGGCACTTTCAGGGCAACGGTCTTTGAGAAGCCCCCGTCACCGTGAAGCTGTCCCTTGTAGACCGTGCCAAAGGTGCCCCGGCCCACTGCATGCAGGACTGTGTAGCGATTGTCGGCTGGCAACTGGACCCCGATGCTTCAAGTGTACCAGGGGAGTCCAGAGTCCCTGTCACCTGGGGGGATTTTGCCGCAGCCTGTGACGGACAAACGCCGATTTTCGTTGGCATGGGGGCTGCACTGCTCGTGGGACGGAGGCTCTCACTGCCATGCGTTTGTTGGTTCCCATCGCATTCCTTTTCCTGTCCCTCGGCTGCAGCGAATACGCGTTCCTGGAAGACGGGAATATCGATCAGCCCTATGACTCCCAAGATGACGGCACCGACGGCCCAGATGCCACGGACGGAACGGGCAGCACCGACATCGACAACGACGACAACAACAACGGCATCCCCGATGACGAGGAAGACCCGGACACCACCACCGGTGGCCCCGGCGGGCCCACGGGGACCGGTCAGACTCCTCCCGGCGACCCCATGGGCGATGTGGAGGGACGGGTCTGCGGTCCAGACGGCGTCACCTGGCTGGCCTATGCCACGGTCACCGTCGACACCCCGGTCGGCATCTTCGTCACCACGACAGATGCGGGGGGCTACTTCACCCTGATGGACCTGCCCGTGGGCACGTGGGATCTGACGATCGAGAAGGGCTCGTGGAGCACCACCTGGCCCATCGGCATCACCGACGGCGGCCTGTACGACCTGGCGCTCGACGAGTGCGTGCGCATCATCCAAGACGACACGACCATCGCGGTGGTCACCGGTGAGTACGACCACATCGAGGACATTCTGGACAGCATGGGCGTCAGCTACGACCTGTACGACGGGCTGGGGGTCGGCGGCACCAACCTGCTCTTGGACCCCGGACTGATGGCCCAGTACGACATTATCTTCTTCAACTGCGGCATGGACTTCGGCTGGGTGGCCTTTGAGGCCCAGGTCGGCACCAACCTCGCGACCTATGTGAACAACGGCGGATCGGTCTATGCCTCGGACTGGAGCTACTACCTGATCGAGGCCGCCTATCCGGGCTACATCGACTTCTACGGCGATGACAACACCGCGTTCGACGCGTTTGTCGGCGACTGGGGCGACGTCAGCGCCAACGTCGTGGACCCGGGCATGCAGGCGGTGAACGGAGGCGCCTCGGCCACCGTCGGCTTCACCTACAACATGTGGGCTGCGGCCAGCTCGACCACAGATGAGGTGTTGGTCAGCGCGAGCTACCCGCTCATGACCGGCGGCACCACCAGCGGGCCGCTAGCGACCCGAGGCCAGTTCGGCTCAGGGCACATCGTGTACACCGCCTTCCACAACGAAGCCCAGGCGACGTTGGACATGGAAGCGCTGCTCACCGAAATGGTGCACTCACTGTGACCACGGCTTGCTCGACGCCCAGGTGATGGGCGACGGCGCGGGCTTCGGATTCGACCGCAGACCGCATCGAGGCGGTCCAGCCGCCCAGGGGTTCGACCTCGATGGCCACCGACTTGCGCTTGGCCTTGTGCGACCACGTCGCCACGACTCGGCCACGCACGATGACCGACGTCGAAGTAGCGCGGTTCATCATGCACTACGAG
>CAYYHT010000779.1:0-1013 GCA_964471355.1 uncultured Enterobacteriaceae bacterium | reverse complement strand
CCACACGGCCTTGCGCTCGGCGGTGTCGGGTACCGTCCAGCTCTTGTCGGCGTGGCCCATCAGGTAGCAGTCCCACAGGGGCAGCAGTCGCAGTGGCCACTCGCCGGGAGTCTCGCGCAGCAGCGGCTCATCGGAGGCCAACGCCACCAGGCCTTTGCGGCCGCCGCACTCGATGTCGATCGTGTCGTCCGACAGGGCGTCCAACCAGCCCTTTGCGGTGCCGACCTTGCTGCCGAAGTGGTGGGCCAGATCTTGTCGTGTGGCCGGTCCGTAGCGGTGCAGGTAGCGACGAGTCATGGCGATGGCCTGTGCGTCGGGGGCTAGGTCGGGCCACGGCAGGTCTGCGAAGGTCTGGCTGCGGACGGCGTAGGTCTGCCGGGCTCCGCGCTTTGCGGCCACCGAAGCGTGCCCGTCATGGACGAGTTGCCAGACCAAGCGTCGGGTGGCAAAGGCCCGGCGCTTGTCGCCATCCCCTGCGTATTTGTTGACCGCCAGGGCGTCGTAGTAGCGGTCGGTCACGGCGGGCAGCAGGTCGCTGTTGATGCCCGGCCCGTCCAGCGCCTCGAGCAGGGACACGTCGTGTGCGACCTCGGCGTCGGTAGGCATCGGGCCACGGCGGCCGCTCTGTCCCCAGGTCTTGGATGCGGACACCACCGAAGCCCAGTCCGCATGCGGATCGTAGATGTGCAGGGTGTCCCGCTGTCCCCAGGTTCGGACCAGGGTCCGCTGGCTCAACAGCAGGTCGCTCAGCTGGGCGGCGGTGGGTCGGCCAGCGGTTCTCTGGCTCAGGGCGAGCAGGGCGGGAGCCACTTGTTGGGCTTGGGCTCCCAATACATCCCGAGCCGCCATCTGGGCATCGACAGCTCCTGGGCCGACCAAGTGCAGTTGTCGGCTGCGGAAATAGAGCACCTGTTCTTCGGACAGTTCGAGGGTGATCATGTCGGGAGTGTAGCGCCGAGGCAAGGAGGGGCGAGCTTCGTCTCGCCGTGGCAAGGAGGGGCGAGCTTCGTCTC
>CAYYHT010000778.1:0-3760 GCA_964471355.1 uncultured Enterobacteriaceae bacterium | reverse complement strand
TTAGCTCAAGGGCTTTGCCCTGTCGTTCCAGTTCAACCCGCATTCATCGATGACAAACACAGATTTCGTGCAGCTTCACGAGCTGATTGGCCAGGCGCCTGTGCTCGAAGACGCGTCCTCTGAAGACCAGGCCGCGTACGTTGCAGACCTGATTGAGGCCCGCACTCTGATGGGCGATGCATACGGCTTCGACGCCGCCAACCTCGGGGATGATCATGGCGAAGGCGGGTGGTGAGCTCGCTTCGTGGGCGCTTCTAGCGTCCGCGGCCGTGGTCCTCGCACTCCAGCCCATGGCGTGCAATGGGCCAGACACCGACACCGATGATTCCGGAATCGACCTGGGTCCGGCCCTTGCGGGGGTTGGACCCAATGTCGTGTTGCCGACGCTCACTCGGTTTGATGCCGAGATGACGTCGCTGCAGACGGCGACTGTGGCTTGGTCCGACGCACTCGACGCCGGTGGCGATGGGGTGGCAGAGCGGGCAGCCGCGCAGGAGGCCTGGGCCTCGGCCATGGCGGTGTGGCAACAGGCAGAACTGCTGCAGATCGGTCCCGGCGGCTCGACTCCGTCTGTGGTGGGCGCTCTAGATCTCCGGGACGAGGTCTACTCCTGGCCGTCGGTCAATCCGTGCCGCATCGACCAAGAGGTTGCCGAGGGCAACTGGGACGATGCTGATTTCTACGCAGCAAACGAAGTGAACAGCTACGGACTGGACGCCATCGAGTACCTGCTGTGGGCCGACCCCGACAATGCGTGCCCCGGCCAGGTGCCGCCGAATGACGACGGCGCCTGGGACGCGCTAGGTCCCGCGGGGGTCACCGGTGCTCGGGCGGCATTTGCCGTGCAGCTGAGCACTGGTGTGCTGGACCAGAACGACGCTCTGATCGGCCACTGGGAGGGGGACTTTGGTGTTGCCTTCGCCACTGGTTCCGACCCATACGCGTCTGATCTCGAGGCGCTGAACGCCATCTTTGACGCGCTGTTCTATCTCGAGCTGACCACCAAGGACCGCAAGCTGCTGAGCGAGTTCGAGGCGCAGCCTTCGGGCACATCAGCACGGTGGATCGACGCCAACCTGGCTGGCTTCGAGCTGTTGTTCGCGGGTGCAGATGGCGCTGGGCTCGACGATGTGCTGCGCGATGTGGGGCAGGGAGAGTTGGTCGACTCGGTGATGTCCGCGCTTGCCGACGCACGGCAAGCCGCCGCGGCCAATGACGTGGCACTCGAGTCGCTGGATCCCGTCGAGCTTGCCGCCTTGTACGAGGCGGTCAAGGCCGTCACCGACCTGCTCAAGGGCGATGTGGCCACCACGCTGACCCTGCAGATTCCCGGTGAAGCGGCCGGAGACAACGACTGATGCAGGGCCTGCTCGACGTGCTGCACGCTTGCCTGAATCCGTTCGCAGATGTCGGTAGCCGCACATTCTGGGGGGGCCTAGTGACCGCTGCCCTCATCGCAGCCTGGATCCAACGGCACGATCTCGGTGGCTGGCTGTCGGCCGAGTGGAGCCGCCTGCGGCATCGCTCGACCCGCCTGGACGTTCAGCTGTTGTTGGCGCGTCAGCTGCTCAAGCTCGCCGGCACCCTTCCCGAGCTGGCGGTGGCTTGGTGGCTGGCCTTCGGCGTCGTCCATCACCTCGACGCGTGGCTGGGCATGCCGATGCTCACCGCTCCTCAGGCCCTTGTGACGGGCGTCTATACCGTCGTGCTCTTCGTCTGCTGGGACCTGTCCCGCTACGCCGTCCACCGGCTGATGCACGAGGTCCCGACCCTGTGGCAACTGCACCAAGTGCATCACTCTGCCGAGGTCATGACGCCGCTGACCTTCCACAGGGTGCACCCCATCGAGTCCGCGCTGTTCAGTCTGCGCGGTGCGATCGTCACCGGCACCGTGACCGGCGTGTTCTTCTGGCTGTTTCGCGATGCCGCTACGGCGTGGCTATTGGTCGGTGTGCACGGCCTTGGCCTCGGGTTCAATGTGGTCAGCGGAAACCTGCGTCACAGCCATGTTGCGTGGAGTTTTGGTCCCACCCTTGAGCGCTGGCTCATCAGTCCGATGCAGCACCAAATGCATCACTCCACCGACACAACACAGAGCGCCACCAACTACGGCACTTGGCTCGCGATCTGGGACCGCCTCGGCGGCACTCATCGCTTGGCGGAGCCGGTGGCGCAGTTCGGCATCGATCCCGCACAGCGCAACCACGGCGACGACCTGCTGAGTGCGTTGGTCGGTCCGGTGGTCGCCATCGCGCGCAGGACTCCGCAGCTGACGGTCTCGGCATGGCCGCTTGCAGCCTTGCTCATGGCCGCAACCGCACTTGCCGACGAGCCCGAGCCCGAGCCCGAAGCAAATGACGAGGCGCCGGACGACTCCTACTACGAAGACGCCGAATACGACGATGATGACCTGTTTGACGAGATCATCGTCAAGACCGAGGACGGCACTCCTCGGGTTGCGGGCTCGGCCCATGTCATCGGAGAAGAGGAGCTAGAGGCCCACGAATACGACGACATCCACAAGGTGCTGGCAGGCATTCCCGGGGTGAATACGCGCAGCGAGGACGGCTTTGGCCTGCGCCCCAACATCGGGATTCGTGGGGCCAACAGCGACCGCTCGGCCAAGATCACCCTGCTCGAGGACGGCATCCTGCTCGCTCCGGCGCCCTACGCGGCGCCAGCGGCGTACTACTTTCCGATGGCCACTCGGCTGACGGGCATCGAGGTCTTCAAGGGTCCGGCGGCGACACAGCACGGGCCGCACACGGTCGGCGGCGCCATCAACATGCTCACCCGCTCGATTCCGCTGGGGCCGACGCTGGGCATCGACATGGGCATGGGTCAGCGAGACAGCACCAAGATGCATGTGTTTGCCGGTGCTGGAGACGCCCGTCGCGGCGTGCTCTTCGAGGCGACCCAGGTCACCTCCGATGGCTTCAAGCAGCTCGACGGCGGCGGGGACACGGGCTTTGACCGCGG
This sequence comes from uncultured Enterobacteriaceae bacterium, assembly GCA_964471355.1. Taxonomy (GTDB): domain Bacteria; phylum Myxococcota_A; class UBA796; order UBA796; genus CAYYHT01. The sequence continues at coordinate 781 of CAYYHT010000778.1, read as the reverse complement.
CGAGCTGATGCTCAAAGCACGAATCGCCAGCAATGCCGAATTGCACGCATCCCAGGCTCTTGAGCTGAAGCTCGGCTACGGGTGGGAGCAGTCCAACGAGACCTACCTGGGCCTGTCGCCGGACGACTTTGCTGTCAATCCCACTCGCAGGTACGCGGCCTCGGCTCTCGGAGACATGCGCTGGCAACGCACCCAGGCCGAGCTCGCATGGCCAGTCCGCCTGGGCGAGGGCATCCGCATTCGCACAGTGGCCTACCACCACTACCTGACGCGGCAGTGGACGAAGTTCAACGCCTTTGCCGGCCCCGTCGACACCCACGCCCTTCTGTCAGAGTCCGTGGGTGGCCAGGCCGCGGTCTATCTGGCCATCCTGCGCGGAGAAGAGGACTCGGTCAGCGACGACCAGGCCCTGTTGATCGGGACCAATGACCGCCGCTTCCACAGCTTTGGATTGCAGTCGCGCATGGCCTGGGACACCGGCCCCGACCCTGTCCGCAGCCGCTTGGAGCTGGGCGTTCGCTACCACGGAGACGTCGTCGACCGGCTGCACACCGAAGACCCCTACTTCATGCGCTCGGGCGAGCTTGAGCTCACCGACGCCCCCACCGACGTCACCCTCGACTCGCGCAGCTTGGCTCATGCGGTCGCACTGCACGCCCACGAAGACCTCGAGTTCGGCTACCGCCTGCACGTGCTGCCCGGAATTCGCACCGAGATCATCCAGACCGTGCGCGATGACCAGGACAGCGTGCTGCGGGCCGTGCTCCTCCCCGGTGCCGCG
>CAYYHT010000777.1:0-3776 GCA_964471355.1 uncultured Enterobacteriaceae bacterium | reverse complement strand
TGCGGGTGGCGGCGGCGGTGGTGCCGGTGGTGTCGGACCCGATGGCGAGGTCAGTGTCGGCGCGCCATAGCCCCTGAATCAGGTTCCGTTACACGTCGGCCATGTCGATTGTTCGCATGGCCGGCGTGCACAAGTCCTTCCGCAGCACCGTGGCGGTGTCGGACCTGAATATGGCGCTGCCGCCCGGCAGCATGACCGGATTCTTGGGTCCGAATGGTGCGGGCAAGAGCACGACGATTCGCATGCTCATGTCCATCATCCGGCCTGACTCCGGCTCCATCGAGGTGTTGGGTGGCGACGCGCTGCACAAGAAGGACCGCATTGGCTACCTGCCCGAGGAACGCGGCCTGTACCGCCGCATGCGGGTGTCGGCCTTTCTGCTCTACCTGGCCAAGCTGAAGGGGGCCGGTGGCGCCGATGCTCCGGCCCGAATCCAGCGTTGGCTCGAGCGAATCGGCCTCGAAGCGGCGGGTCCGATGCGCTGCCAAGAGCTGTCCAAGGGCATGCAGCAGAAGGTGCAGTTCATCGCGGCGGTCATTCACGAGCCGGACTTGGTGGTGCTCGACGAGCCGTTCTCGGGTCTCGATCCGGTGAATGCCGATGTGCTGCGCGAGTTGATCGACGAGATGCGGGCCGAGGGGCGCACCATCCTGTTCTCGACCCATGTGCTGCATCAGGCCGAGCGCATGTGCGACCGATTCGTGATGATCAACAAGGGCCGCAAGATGCTGGACGCCAGCCTCGACGAGATTCGCGAGCGCTTTGACCCCCGCACCATCGAGGTCGAGTACCTCGACGGGACCGACCCGTCGGGTTTTGCTGGCATCAAGCGATGCGACCCGCTCGAGCTTGGCGGCTTCGAGCTTGTGCTCGACGACACCACCGATCCCCAGCAGGCCATTGGCGAGCTGACACGCGCGGCCCCTGTGCGTCGCATCGAGCTTCGTCGGGTCACCCTCGAAGAGGTCTTTCGGCGTGTGGTGAGGGACGCATGAGGCGTGTGGCACTCATTGCGTGGCGGGAGTTCTCGGCCACGGTCTTCACGCTGTCCTTCGCGTTTTCGCTGCTGATGCTGCCGCTGATGTTCATGGTCGCGACGGGGCTCGCTCCGTTGATGGACAACAGCCTCGAGAATCTGTTCAAGGGCGAGCTTGCCGGCACCGTGCTGGTCATCGACGACGAGGTCGCCCGAGCCATCGCGCTCGAAGGGGCGGCGAAGGACACCTACGATGATGTGCGCTTTGAGCGCGCGAGCGACCAAGATGCAGCACTGCAGCGGCTGAGGGACGGCGAGGTCGTCGCTGTGCTGACTCCAGCTGAAGAGCCCGCGACGGCCAAGCGCTCGGGTCAGGTGCTGTATGTCTCGACGGTGGTCAAGCTGCAGCACCAGAGCGATCTGCGCTGGCTGGTCGGGTCTGCCGAAGCGCGCCTGCGCATCGAGCAGGCTTCGCTGGACCCCACCGAGGTTCGCGCATTGGTCAAGAGCGTGCGACCCCAGCTGGTGCCCGTGCGCGAGGGCGAGCTGCCTGGCTCCACGTCGGCCAAGGCGCACCAGGTCCGCGAGCTGTTTTCGGCGGTGTTGCCGTTGATCGGCCTGATGCTGATGTGGATGGGGGTGCTGGTCAGTGGCCAGTTCCTGCTGCAGAACACCATGGAAGAGCGCAGCTCCAAGGTCATGGAGGTCATGCTGTCCGCGGTCAGCCCCATGGAGTTGATGACGGGCAAGATCATTGGCCTAGGCCTGGTTGGAGCGCTGTTGACCTCGGTCTACGGCGGGACCATGGGCATCGGCTTGCTGTTCGCTGCGATGACCGACTTGGTGCGATGGAGCAGCCTGGTGCTGTTCGCGCTGTACTACGTCATGGCCTATTTGGTGCTTGGCAGCATGTTCGCGGCCATTGGTTCGGCGGTGAACGAGGTGCGCGAGGCGCAGAGCCTGCTGACTCCGGGCATGGTCATCATGACCCTGCCCTTCTTGGTGCTCATTCCGGTGCTCGATGACCCGAACGGGACCATGGCTGTGGCCATGTCCTACATCCCGCTGATGACCCCGTTTGTGATGGCCTTTCGCGTCATGTCGAGCGAGCCCGTGCCGTGGCTTCAGGTGCTGACGACGCTGGTGTGGGGCTATGTGTGGGCGGTCGCCTGCGTCTGGGCCGCCGCCCGCGTGTTCCGGGTCGGCGTACTGATGCAGGGCAAGGCGCCCACCTTCGGCGAGCTAGCCCGCTGGATCTTTCAGGACTGACTACTCAAACGCGCTGATGCCCGTGATCCACCGCCCCAGCACGAGGTTGTGGATGTCGTGGGTGCCTTCGTAGGTGAAGATGCTCTCGATATTGCCCATGTGACGCATGATGGGGTACTCGGCGGTAATGCCGTTGGCCCCGTGGATTTCACGAGCAGACCGGGCGATATCACGGGCGACGTCGCAGTTGTTCATCTTGGCCAAGCTGACCTGCTCATGCTTCAGAGTGCCGCTGTCTTTCATGCGGCCAAGGCGCCAGGACAGCAGCTGCCCTTTGGTGATCTCACGCAGCATCGTTGCCAGCTTGAGCTGCACCATCTGGTGGCTCGCGATCGGCTTTCCGCTGAACTGAATGCGGTTGATTGAGTAGTCGCGTGCCGAGTCGAAACAGGCCATAGCGGCGCCGATGGCTCCCCAGGCAATGCCGTAGCGGGCGTTGTTGAGGCACTGCAGCGGACCCTTCAGGCCGTAGATGTCGGGGAAGATGTTCTCTTTGGGCAGGCGCACATCGTCGAACACCAGCTCGCTGGTGATGCTGGCGCGCAGGCTGTGCTTGCCCTTCATGATGGGAGCGGAAAAGCCCTCCATGCCCTTTTCGACCAGAAAGCCTCGGATGACGCCGTCGAGCTTGGCCCAGACCACGGCCACGTCGGCGATGGTGCCGTTAGTGATCCACATCTTGGCGCCGTTGAGCAGGTAGTGGTCGCCTTTGTCTTCGGCCTTGGTCAGCATGCCGCCGGGGTTGCTGCCGAAGTCGGGCTCGGTCAGACCAAAGCAGCCGATGTACTCGCCAGTGGCCAACTTGGGCAGCCACTTCTGCTTCTGCTCTTCGGTGCCATAGGCGCTGATGGGCCACATGACCAAGCTGCCCTGCACACTGGCAAAGCTGCGCACGCCACTGTCGCCGCGCTCGAGCTCTTGGCAGATCAGGCCGTACATGACGTTGGACAGACCCGGGCAGCCGTAGCCGTGGATGTTGGCTCCAAGCAGTCCCATCTCGCCCATCTCGCGGGCGAGCTCGACCGGGAAGGTGCCGTCGAGGTAGTGCTGCTCGATGATCGGGATGATCTTGTCGCTGACCCACTCGCGCACGGTGTCGCGAACGTGAACCTCCTCTTCAGAGAGCAGTTCGTCGAGCTCGTAGAAATCCACGCCGGTGTACTTGGCCATGCCAGCCTCTCAGGTCTTGCCGCTGCGACTGATGGTCACAGTGGCGTCGTCGAATGAAGTGAGTCCGTCCAGCACTGCTGCAAACAGCTCGGCGGCCGTGCTGGCCTCGGAGCGTGTCAGCGTCAGCGCGGGTGCGAAGCGAACAGTGTTGGGGCCGCAGCCCAAGATGAGCAGGCCGCGGCGGAAGCACTCGTGCACGATGTCGTTGCGCAAGGCTTTGGCGCGGTCCTTTCCGGCTCTGTCGCGCACGATCTCGACGCCGACCATCAGGCCTCTGCCGCGGATTTGTCCGACATTGGTGTGCCGGGATGTGCGTGAGACGAGCTCGCGAATCAAGTGTGCGCCCACGTCGGTGGCGTTG
>CAYYHT010000776.1:0-3776 GCA_964471355.1 uncultured Enterobacteriaceae bacterium | reverse complement strand
CTCGCGAAAGAAGCCCAGCTTCTGGGCGATATGAGCCATTCGGGCGTTGGTGCCGAAGTGCATCATCCACAGTTTGTGCATGCCGAGCTCTTCAAAGCCCCAGGCAATCAGCAGCTTGATGGCCTCTTGGCCGAGCCCCTTGCCTTGGTTCTCGGTGGAGCCGATGACGGTTCCCAAGCGCCCGTTCTTGGCGGGCCAGTAGATCTTGTGGATGCCCGCATTTCCGATGTAGTTGCCGTCGAGGTCCTCGATGGCGTTGAGGCGGTCGTTGTCACTGGCGATGGTGCGCTCCAAGAATGCGAGCTCTTGTTCTCGGGTGATTTTCTGGCTCATGTTGGCGAAGTTCCGCGTGACAGCGGGCTCGTTGATCCACTCCATGATGTGGTCCACATCGTCGAGGCGGATGGGTCTTAGGCGAATGCGAAAGCCGGGTCGGGTGAAGCTCATGCGCCGATGGTAGCGTGCGGCTTCACAGGAGTGACTGGCATGGCGGAACTGGTGATTGAAGATCTCGAAGTCGGAAGCGGCGACGAGGCGACCGCAGGCAAGAACGTGAGCGTTCACTACACAGGCACGCTCGAGGACGGCATGAAGTTCGACAGCAGCCTCGACCGCGGCGACCCCTTTGGCTTTGTGCTGGGCGCCGGCATGGTCATCAAAGGCTGGGACCAAGGCGTGGCCGGAATGAAGGTCGGCGGCAAGCGCAAGCTCACGATTCCAGGCCATCTGGCCTATGGCGAGGGTGGCTACCCGGGACTGATTCCACCCAATGCGACGTTGATCTTCACAGTTGAGCTGCTGGGAGTCTCGTGATGACGTGGTCGGTGTTGGTCCTGAGTGTGTCGCTGTTCGGATTCGGCTGCGGCGGAGATGAACCCGATCCCTTCGAACAGTTCGAAGAGGTCGAGACCCCAGCTGCACCGGCCCCGACCCCCGAGGCGCCCACGCCAGATGTCGTGGACCCGCCCACCACCAAGGCCCCACCGGTCAAGAAGAAGAAGAAGGCCACCGGCGGCACAAACCTCGATCGCGACACCACCAAGAAGGCGGCCGGCAAACCCGCGATGGGCAAGGTCAGCATCAAGGGTGATGCCAAGACGGTCTGGCTGCTGGGCGACGGACACGACAACAAGTACGAGAACGGCGGCACCGTGGTGGCCGGCGCCTACAAGGTCAAGGCCTGGTACAAGAACGACCCGGTGCCCAAAGTGGCGACCAGCGTGGTTGTGGCGGCCGGTGACGACATGATCATCACCTGCTCGAGCAAGGCCAAGTGGTGCCGCAAGGGCGCGCTCGAGGTGCCCAGCATGGACACCGGCGGCGGCGGCGACTGAGCGTCGGGTCTACAGCTCGGTGTCGAAGAACTCTGTTGCCGAGCCGTTGATCAGCACAAAGCCCTGCTCGAGGGGCAGGTACTCGGTGGCCGTGCACTCCAGCTGATCGGGAGCGGGGGGGTTGTCCGGGTAGGGGCATCCGTCGCTGGCGAGCTGAAGCAGCAAGGGAAGCAGGGTCGTGTTGGCGTCGGGCAGAGGCTCGACCACGTCGCGGGCGAAGCTGGGCAGGTCCAGCGGACAGATGTCGCTGAAGGCCATGTGGCCGGCGTCGACGATGCGCACCAGCTCGACGTCGGCAACCGAGGCTGCCTGGTTGGCGAGGATGTCGTCGAGAGGGAAGGTGCTGTCGCAGGTGCCAGCGAGCACGCGGGTCGGCACGTCGCGGGTGACCGGAGCCGAGCCAGCCATGGGCAGCAGCGCCTTGAAGCGCACGTCCTCGCTGCCGACTCCTCCCGTCGACGCGCCCCCGGCCGAGTGACCCGTCAGGCCCATTCGGCTGGGGTCGATGGCGCCCGAGAGGAAGCTGTCGTTGGTGGCTGCTTCTTCGATCCAGTCCGCGAGCAGCGGCAGGTCGGTGGCTGCGGGATCTTGCTCGCCGCCGCCGAGGGCCAGGTTGCAGCCGTCGAGTGCTGGCAGAAAGAGGCACGGCAGCGCGTCGGCCAGGTGTCGCCCCCAGTGGTCGGCTGAAGCGACGACGTAGCCTCGCGATGCGAGGTGAGTGGTGTAGTCGACGGACTGCTCGCGGAAGCCCGTGAAGCCGTGGCTGAACAGAATCACCGGGTACGGGGTCTCAGGCACGCGCAGCTCGGCATCGCGGATGGCGCGCGTCTGCACTGGTGGCAGGTCGAAGGGGTCGACGTGGTCCGAAAACACCTGCGGCACGTGGTGAGTCAGATCGAGGGCCTCGCCGGGCTCGTCGGTGAGCTTGTCCGATGCGGGGTACCAGATCTCGATGGTAAGCCCGCGGCGGTTGAGGGTGCGCACGCCCACTGGAACGCCCGCAACAGCCGGGTCCTCGGGAAGGTTCAGGGGCTCGGGACCAGCGCAGGCAATCAGGAGAAACAACCACATGCTGGCCCTGTAACCATCGGTCAGCGTCTCGAATGCACCCGCGCCATACGCGTTGTCAGGGGTATTGGTACGGGAGACCTGTTGCGCACTGCACTCATCGCTTTGTCCGCTCTGCTCGCTTTGTCTGCGTGCGGCCCCAAGACTCATCCACTCCAAAACCAGCAGCAGATGCTGCTTGAGATCGCCGAACAGCCTCAGCCGGCGGGGTGGCAGCCACAGGCGACGCTGGTTGTGGGGCGCAAGCTCGAGCGGCGAATGCTGAAGATGGGCGTGGACGCGATGATGAACGGGGTGCCCGAACAGCTCGACGTGCCCGTTCCTGTATTGGGTTCGGTGGCGGTCCGGCCCTCCCTGGATGCGCCACAGGTCAAGCTGAAGAGCTCCAAGGCCTGTGATGGCTGTGTGCGTGCCGATGTCGAGTGGGCTGGAACCCTTGATGTGGGCAAGGGCAAGCGGAACAAGTCGCTGCCCTGGACCGCGGACACGGTCACCACGCTGGCCTTTGTGACCACCGATCGCAATGGAGCTCAGGTGGTGGAGCTGCGCCCCCAGCCCGATGGTCCACAAGGAGTCCGGGTCGATGTGCCCGCGCTGCCACCGCTATACGACTCGGTGGTGAACGGCGCGATGTCGCATGAGCTGCGGCGACAGCTCGATGAAGGGGCGCTGTCCGAGCCCTTGCAGGTGCTGAGCCTGCCTCCGGAATCGGGGGTCAAGGTGAGGGACCTGGCCGTCAAGGCGCGCCGAGGGGTCGAGCTCGATCTGGCCTTTGTCACCCTTCACAGCGGTACGGTGGCCAGCGTGCCCGACCCAGGAGATGGATGGGCGGCCGTGATTCCGGCTGACACGCTGCTGGGACTGGTGCATGCCAACGCGGTTCAGCAGGAGATGGTCAAGGGCTACGCGGCGGAACCGACGTCCCTGACCATCGAGGACGGGCGATTTGAGATGGGGTTGAAGCTGTGGAAGGCGGCCAAGAAGCCGAAGTACCGCGAGTACATCGTTCGCGGGACGGTCGCGCTGCAGCAGGGAAGGCTGCAGTTTGCCGCCGACAGCGCACAATCGGTAGGCGGGGGCTTCTTTGGGGACCCGATGGGCGCGTTTGTGAACGCCAAGCTGCTCGAGGCCATGAACGAAGGAGCATCGGTCGCACTGCCGGGACGGCAGACTTTGAAGCTAGGCGACCAGAAGCTGGTGGTGCGCATGGACCGCGTTGTGGCCGATGACGACATGGTCTTGGTGTACGGCTCGGTGAGAAAGCCGGGCAACGGCGAACGCGATCGGTAGCCCACATCTGCGCGTTGTAGACTGCGCGCATCGTACTGACCGCGCCGATGCTGATCTCGATCATTGTGGGAGCCCTGACCCTGG
>CAYYHT010000775.1:0-3777 GCA_964471355.1 uncultured Enterobacteriaceae bacterium | reverse complement strand
TCCACGGTCTCTTGAGCAAACAGTGCGTCGGCGAGAATGACGTCCCGGGCTCGATTGATCATCGTGCCGGCGAGCCCGCGCTGGGCGATGTTGTAGACCTCGCGCAGGGTCCGGGTGATCGCGTCGGCGGTGCGGTCTTCGCGTGGCAGCAGCCCTACTGTCATGCAGCCAGCTGTGGTGCGGGTCGACAACGCAGCCCACGGTTCAGTGGCGGCTTGAGCATCGTGTTGAATGGCGGTGGTCAGCACCGACGCGGCCCCGCCACCCAGCGCTGTGGTCAGCACATCGAGGGCCGCAACATCGGCGTGTGTGACCGACGGCGTGCGCCACGAGACTTCGGCGGTGCGTGTCTGAAATTTTCGGTCGAGGCGATGGACCAATGGTCCACTGAAGAGCGCGGGTTCTTGTTGGGGCGCACGGGGCTGCTCGGTGGCCAGCCAGTCGTCGAGCAGCGCGCGAACGGCAGCGACGGCATCGTGCTCGGTGATGTCCCCGGCAATGCTCACGATGCAGCGGTTTGGGCCGTAGTTCCGTTCCCAAAAGGCCTTCAACGCAGATTTACAGATGCCACCCACGGACGCGTGGGTGCCCAGAATGGGCCGACCATAGGCGTGGCCGGGAAACAATCGCTCGGCGGCGGCGTCTTCAACGGCGCTCTCGGGGTCGTCTTCGTAGGACCGAATCTCTTCGAGCACGACCTTCTTTTCGCGTTCGAACTCCATGGGGTCGAACACCGGACCTCGGACCAGATCGGTCACGACGTCGAGTGCCTCGGCAAAGCAGCTGGAGTCCACCGTCGCGTGAACAACCGTCTGGTCGTAGGTGGTGTAGGCGTTGAGGTCGCCCCCCATTCCCTCGATCTCGGCTGTGGCCGCGCCCACACCTCGATCCTGGGTGCCCTTGAACAGCATATGCTCGAGAAAGTGGGCGGCGCCGTAGTGACCCTCGGTTTCGTCGGCGCTGCCCGCGTTCATCCAGACGTAGATCGCCACCAGTGGGGCGGTGTGCATGGGCTGCACGAGCAACTCGAGACCGTTGTCCAGCGTGCTGTGGTGTACCTGTGCGCTCAACCGCCCACGGCCAAGTCAGCGGGGCAGTTGGGCTTGGTGGTGAAGCGGTAGTTGCCCAGCTCGTCGGCCCAATATTCGCCTTCGAAAGGCCAGTATCTGTAGCCTTTGCGCCGGCTTTCCTTTCGCAGTGCTTCGTTCTGTTCGGCGACCTCGAGGGATCCGGTCACCGCTGCGCGTTCGAAGGCCCGCTGCTCGAAGCCCATGATGTCGAGCTTGGTGATCTTGACGTTCTGCAGGCGCTGATCAATCTCGGCGCGCGCCGCCCGTGCCTTGGCCAATACCCGCGCTCCCTCAAGCTGCTTGAGGGCCTTCTTGCGGTCGTCGAGCAACACCAAGCCAAGGTCGCCAGTCTCGCCCGGGACGTCTGTGGCGATGCGGGACATCTCCATGTCGACCAAGCGCAGGGCCTTCTGGGCGTGTTTGAAGCGCTCTTCGTAGGTGAAGGAACGCAGAATCGCTCCGGGAATCTTGGTCGGATTGCCGCGCTCGAAGGTCTCTACCTCGTCGAACGCGGCAGCGGCATCGGTGCTGCCGAGTGCGCGATCGAGCTGTTCTTTGATCGGCGTGTAGCGCTCGGTAAACGACTCGATCTCGGCGGATGCCGCGGGAAAACGGCACATCAGGAACAGCGTCTGCCCCCGCAACATGTCGGCTTCGGGGAAGTACCAGTCTTCAAAGAACGGGCTGTTCAGATTGGACAAGAGCGCCAATGTACCGGTCATGTCGTCGAGCATGAAGTGTGCCCAGGCCCGCTCGAAGGTCGCCTCGGGCCACCATGGGCTCTCGCGGTCGACCAGGGCATAGAACTCGATGGCCTTGGCAAAGCCCTTGGACGCGTAGTAGGTCCGCGCCAAGTTCAGGTCCATCGCGTCGTCGAAGAGCGGGCCTTTTTCGAGCTGTTCGCCCGCACCCCGTGCGGTGAGGAAGGCGGCGATGGCTCCGCGAGGCGTGCCCTGCTGGTTCAGGATGACCCCGCGCAGTGCCTCGGCGTCTGCGTGGCCTTTGCTGCCGGCCTTGACCTGCTTGAGGGTTGCGAGGGCCTCGACGTATTCACCGCGTCGGGTCTGTTCGCGGGCCAGAAGGTGCAAGGCGACGCCGCGCACATCGGCATCGTCACTCTCGGGAACTCCGTAGTGATACAAGGCGGTGGCGACCAGTTCTTCGTCACCGGTGAACTCGGTGCTCAGGTAGATCATGGCCTGCAGCCGTTCGCCGCCCTTTTTGGGGTCGGCAGCGAGTGCCTCGGTGTACGCAATCAGCGCGGCGTAGCCAGCCCCCTTGGCGCGCATCTCGTCGCCCATCTCAATGGCATCGGAGGCGGCCAGCCCCAACGAGGGTGGGGGTGGGGCCTCAGGTGGTGCCTCGGGAGGCGTGTCCTGGGCAAACGAGAGCCAGGCCGTGAGCGCGAGTGCGAGCACGTTCAGGACCCCTTCACGGGACTCATGAACGTCCAACCGACCTGCAGATTCACGTTCTGTTTGAGCGCGGTGGACTGCACTCGGGGGCGGTGCTGCAGCAGAAAGTCGTCGCGAATCTCGATGCGCAGCACGCCCTTTTCACTGGCGAAGATTCGCGTGCCGAATCCAAAGCTCAGCGTCGGAGCCAACGGAACGCCGCCCGCCGGAATGACTGAGGACTCGAGGGTCACGCCCGCTCGAGCGGTGAGGTAGCCGTCGTAGTGCAGAACGCGATCGCCGCGCACGCTCATTTTTCCGTAGATCGGTGACCACTGGGCGCCGGCCAAGCCCGACGCGACGTAGCGGAAGGCGTAGGGGGTGCGCAGGTTCTCGGGGGACTCCAGCTCTTTGAAGTAGCGGTTCTTGAATCCCCATCCCGAGCCGCCCACAAAGCCGAAGGCCAGGGTCTCGGACTGGTGCAGGTCGAAGCTGATCTGCAGATTGGGTGTGGTGAGGAAGGGGTCGAAGGGCATCCAGCCCAGGTGGAAGCCGATCTCGCTGCGCCCCTCTTTGGGGAACATGACTTTCTGCACGACCTTGATGTCCTGGTCCTTGATGACACCGATGTCGACGGTGTCCTGTGCCATGGCCAGGGTCGTGATCAGCAGGGAGAGGGCAAGCATCGACGCTCCGAAGTCCGCAAGTGTAGCGCCCTCTTAGAAGGGAAGCTCGCGGGGCATGCCGGTGAGGGGCAGGTAGTAGATGCGGACATCCTCTTCGTAGTCCGGCACGGCCTCGCCGTGGAACACGATGGAGTTGGTGTCTGGAAGGAATGCCCAGCCATCGCTGAAGGTGCCGTCATCGAACTCGATGGCCTCGTCAATGCGGTCGCCATCGACGAACACCAGGATTGAGGTCTCGTCAGGCACGGCGGCCAACGGGAACTCGTCGAGCAGTGCGTTCAGCAGCTCGCCGAGCTCGTCGAGTGCCTGGTCAAAGTCAGTGACTTCGCACAGGCCACCACTCTTTTGGGCGATGGGGAAGTACCGTCCGCGGGTGTCTTCGACCAGCTGCACGTAGCGGTTGGTGCCCCATGCCGTGGCGCCGGGCAGGCAGCGGTCGGGGTCGTCGATGGTGCTGGGGTCAGGCCCGATCACCGCCCAGGTCATGCGGTGGTTGAACTTCTTGAACAGCCGCGTGTACTCGTCGATGCTGGGGCTGCCGTTCTCGGAGCGGCGCGAGATGTCGCCCTCGTCGGTCATGACGATGGCGATGAAGGTGCTGTTCGCACGCAACAGACCGTCGTTGGT
>CAYYHT010000774.1:0-3794 GCA_964471355.1 uncultured Enterobacteriaceae bacterium | reverse complement strand
CTGTCACGGCCTGAACAGGTCGTCGGTCGCATCGCGGCCAAGACTGGGGCAACCCCGAGCCAAGTCGCGCTGGCCTGGCTGCTGGCAAAGTCACCGGTGATGCTGCCGATTCCGGGCACTTCTTCGGTTGCCCATCTCGAAGAGAACTGCGGCGGTGCGGATCTGCGGCTCGACGACGAGGACCTCAACGCCCTGGACGCCGCTGCCTAGGCTTCATGGCCAAGCCTCCCGCAGCTCCGGCATTTGCGATTCAGGTCGGGCTAGCCCCCTTCAAATAGGAGTACGTCCTGATCCACCTCATCTCGCCTGTCGGAACCAGCACGTTCAGCTGGATGGAGCGCCTGGAGCCCGGCCTGGTGCTGCCAGAGGGCTGGGGACCCCCTCACCTGACCCGGCCCGACGCCCCCGAACCCGACCGTGAAGGTTGGCGCCGTCGCCTCAGGACCGCAGCGGACGGGACTCACACTTGCGCCGAGCTCGACTCCATCCGATGCTGGCTCGCCTCGCGCAGCAAACGCGAGGGCAGCGACGTCACCCCCCGGGTCACCCGTCTGACCCTGGTCGTCACCCACATCGATCATGCGCGCTGGGTCGCGGACGTGCTCCGACCGTGCTTGGCGCAGCTGCTCCCCGGGGTCGATCGCATCGAAGTCGTCGACCTGGACCTGTCGGCCATGAACCTCGCCGGCGGGCTGCGTGAGCTTGTCCGAACGTTTGGCGCCCTGGTCAAACAGGCGCGGCCGCACCACGAGCCAGTCCTCAACGCCACACCGGGCTTCAAGGCCGAGTCGGCGCTGCTCACGTTGGTCGGCGCAATCCTTCAGGCCGAGGTCTTCTATCTGCACGACGGGATGGAGCATGCCGTGCGCATGCCCGCGATTCCCCTCACCTTCGATGTCGGCCCCGAGGCTGTCTCGGTGCTGGCGGAGCTGGGCGGGGTGGCGTCCTCGGCCGATGCGGCGCACGCCCAGCTGCACCGTCATCCAGAGCTATGGCCATTCGTCACCGAAGACGACGGACTGTGGGGCGTCAACGCCCTGGGTGAGCTGCTGTTGGCCCATACAGCTCCCGCCGAGGCCGCGGTTTTGCCGGACTACACCGGAGAGGTCTCGATTGAGATCAAGTCCACAGAACGGGGCCACGCACCCCATGACTGGGAGTCGCTTGGCCGGGATATTCGCGAACTGTTGCCGTTTGCTCGCGGCGTTCGGGTCACGGGGTGGGAGGGACAGGCGAATCGTCGCGAGGGCGTTCTAGTGCCTCGTCCTGGAGACGCCGCGCAGGGGATCTTGCGCATTCGTCTGGCCTCGTCCGACAGGAGGGCACCGCTGCTTCGCTACGCAGTGTCGACAGGCACCACCAGCGAGACCGAGTGGAGAGAAGCCCGGCGACGCGCCATCGACGCCTTTGGCGGCCTCGCGGTCGAGGAGCAAGTCACCGAAGCACTGGGGCTCGACACAAGCGGCTTTGCAGCCCTGGCCGAGCTAGACCGGGCCGAGGCCTTGGAGGCAGCGTTGCTGGCCCGGCTCGAAGATCTCGAGGCGCAAAAGGCGGCGCTGACAGAGGAGCTGGCCGCCGAAAGGGCACGTTGACCGATTCTGTGTCACGCACCGTCGGGACCAGATGATGCGCGGCTACTACCGAGGACGCTACCGCGACCGCCACCTGATGGCCGCCCAGGCCGAGCTCCGCTTCCTGCCGCTGCCCCTGCGCTTCACCAATCGAATCGGAGCCGCCGCATTCATCGCCAGCGGCACCGTCTTTCCGAGCTGGTCCGAGCTGGACGAGGCGCGTGCATTGGTCACGGGCGGCGGTGGGATTCGCCTGCTGACCTTTCCGAGCTCGGACATCTACAGCCGGGTCGAGGTCGGGTTCAGCGAGGACGGTCCCGGCTACTACGTCTACGTCGGCGAGGCCTTTTAGGACGCGAGCCTCTGACGGTGTACAGAATCACCGACGCTCGCCAACGCGTTCCTCAAGTACACTGACGCTCGGGGATGGTGCATGCGCGGAACGGGGCTCATTGCGGCCATGTTGATGGTCGGCGTGGGGTGCAATGGTGGCGGCGGCGACGTCGTGATCTCCGATCAGCGCTTCCCTCCGGACTGCGAAGTGCTCTGGCCGCCAGCAGACGGAGAGATCCTCGACGGAGAGCCTTTCGACCTGACCGTCAGCGTCAGCGACAGAGACACCCCCGCAGACGAGCTCACCTTCCGTGCGGTCAGCGACCTCGACGGCATCTTCCCGGGAACGGCGGTCTTTGATGACCTCGGCGCCATCCTCGCTGTCGATGGGCAGCTGCTGCAAGAGGGCTACCACACCGTCACCGTGGCGGTCTCCGACGAGGCCCACGTCACCGAGTGCCTGCAGAGCTTCTACATCAAGCCCAACACCGACCCCTCCATCAACATCGGTGAGCCGGACCCCGACGGCATCTACCTGTCGAGCGAGAACATCTTCGTCGACATCAGCACCTTCGACGCCGAGGACAGTGACCTATCGGTGCTTGAGCTGGAGTGGAACGGCATCGCCGCCGGCCAGCCCACGGCCCCGACCAACCCGGATAGCGACGGGTCCAGCGGATGGTTTCTGCCGCGCCTGCCCGCCGGCAACTACTCGCTCGGCGTGCGCGTCACAGACTCCGTGGGTGGGACCCGCACCACCGCTGTGACCTTTGACGTCATTGCCACGGACGGCGATGGCGACGGCTGGATTGCGCTTGGGGATGGCGGTCTAGACTGCGACGACAGCAACTTCGCGGTCCATCCGGGCCACATCGAGCAGTGCAACGGAGTCGACGACGACTGCGACGGAGAGGTCGACGAGGATGATGCGCTGAATGCGGCGTCCTGGTGGTCAGATGGCGACCTCGACGGCTTTGGAGACCCCGCGACATTGGTCGTGCAGTGCGCCCAGCCGAGCGGCTTCGGACCCGTCGGGGGCGACTGCGACGATGCCGATGCCACACTCAATCCCGACGCGGACGAGACGTGCGACGACATCGACAACGACTGCAACGGACTTGTCGATGACGAGCCTGTGGACGGCACTTCCTTCTACATCGATGCAGATGGCGACACATTCGGAGACTTGGCCCAGGTCACGACCGCTTGTCAGGCGAGCGCGGGCGTCTCGCCGGTTGCCGGAGACTGTGACGACAGCAGTGCAATCGCCTTTCCTGGCGCGAGCGAGGTCTGCGGAAATGCCGGAGATGACGACTGCGACGGCGCCTTTGACGAGGGCTGCTATATCGACCACTGTGGCGTCGTCGGCATTGCGCAGGTGTGGGGCACAGACGGAATCCACCGGGTGACCTGCCCCGTCGATGTGCAGACAACCCTCACCATTCAAGCGGGCACCGAGGTCCGCTTCGAGGGAGCGGGCGTCATCAGCGTGGGCACGGTGACCAACGGGCGCTTGTTGGTGCAGGGCAGCGCCGCACAACCTGTGGTGTTCATGCCCGTCGGCGCTGACCCTGCGGGCGGACTCGTGTTCGGTGCTGACGACACCGGGTCGGTGCTGGAGCACTTCAGCCTGTCTGGTCCGGCGGACGGACAGGCGGCCATCTCGACGCGCGCCCCAGACCTCGCTGTGAGGGACTGTGCGCTCTCTGACGGTTCCGGGTCTGCCATCGAGCAGACAGACGGCGGCCTGACGATGGAGCGGTGCGACCTCTCGACGTTCCTTGGCGATGGCATTCGGGCCGAAGGTGACCTGCAGGCGTTGTCCGGCAGCACCGTGAGCAATGTGCTGAGCGTGCCTCTGGTCCTGGGCGCCAATGACATCAACACAAT
>CAYYHT010000773.1:0-3809 GCA_964471355.1 uncultured Enterobacteriaceae bacterium | reverse complement strand
CTGCACACGCGATGATTCCACCGGAGCATGGCCATGCGTTTCGTCTGGGGCTGCTCCCGAGCCGCCTCCGGTCGAGTCCACAAAGCCTCTCTTTAGTGACGAGGGCAGCCGCGCGGCCAAGGCTCTGACCCGTTCGCTGGTGATGGTCGACTTCGACATTCCGCACCCCACGTCGGGGGTCAAGGACGTCAACTACATTGGCACTGGGCTGATCGTCGACGCAGACCAGGGGCTTGTTCTCGTGGACCGCGACACCGTGCCCGTGTCCCTCGGCGACCTGATTCTGACCTTCGGCGGGACCGTTCGTGTGCCCGCAAGGCTGCGCTATCTGCACCCGGTTCACAACTTTGCCGTGCTGCAGTACGACCCAGCAGCCATCGGGGTGACCGAGGTTCAGGCTGCTGTCCTGCTGGCCGATGCCGACGTCGAAGTCGGCGACAAGGTGTGGCAGGTTGGCCTCAACGGCCGGTTCCAGACCGTCGACCTCAAGACCGAGATCGAGCAGTACGACACCGTGCCCTTCCACCCGTCGACCACACCCCGATTCCGGGACGTGAACATGCAGGCCATGGGACTGACCAAGGCCGATCCAAGCCTTGGTGGGGCCATCTCTGACAAGAAGGGCAGGGTCCTGGCGCTGTGGGCCTCGTTCATCGACCAGCGCGAGGGCGACCGCAGCTTCTGGGGATTGCCCATCGACCTGGCCATTCCCGCCATCGAGGCCATCAAGCGCGGCGAAGAGCCGACCTGGTACTGGATCGGCGCCGAGATGCTGCCCACAACCCTGGCCGACGCGCGCGACCGCGGCTTGTCCGAAGAGCGGGCCCAAGAGCTGTTTGAGCTCGATCCCAAGCGGCGCCAAGTGTTGACTGTTGTGCGCATGGGCGGCGGAACTGATGCCGCTTCCAAGCTGCGTGAGGGCGATCTGGTGGTCGCGGTCAACGGCGAGCCCGTCACCCAGGTGGGCGAGGTCGAAAAGCTGCTGGACCCGTGGAATGCCAGCGGCGGCACCTTGACCATCGTCCGAGACCGCGCCGAGCAGGACGTCACCATCGAAGGCCAGGCACTACAGGGTCAGGGAGTCACTCGCATGGCCACCTGGGCTGGGTTGGTGGTGCACGAGCCTCACCGCGAGGTCGCCGAGCAGCGCGCCGTGGACGCCAAGGGCCTGTACATTGCCTGGCTCTGGTACGGCACCCCCGCCGCTCGCTATGGCCTGCGTCCGACGCGTCGCATCGTCGAGATCGACAACAAGCCCGTCGCAGACCTCGATGAGTTCCTGGCGGCTGTCGAAGGCCTGGAACATCGGCAGTCCGTCCGCCTCAAGGTGATCTCGCTGAACGGACGCGAGAGCGTGCACACGCTGAAGCTGGACCTCATGTACTGGCCGACGTTGCTCTTTGAGCGCAAGGACGGCGTCTGGGTGCGTGAGGAGCGCTGACTTGAGCCAAGAACAACCACAACGCCTCAAGCTCGGCGCCTTCCTGGGCGTGTTCACCCCCACGGTGCTCACGATCCTGGGCGTCATCATGTTCCTCAGAACAGGCTGGGTGGTCGAACAGGCTGGCCTGTGGGGCGCGCTCTTCATCATCGCCTTTGCGAACATCATCACGTTCCTGACAGCACTGTCCATGAGCTCGCTGGCGACCAATATGAAGGTCGGGGTCGGTGGTGCCTACTTCCTCATCAGCCGCACATTGGGTCTCGAAGTCGGCGGTGCCATCGGCATTCCGCTGTACCTATCCCAAGCGCTGTCGGTCACGCTCTATGCGTACGGACTGGCCGAGTCAGTCCTGGCGTTGGTCGGGTATGACAACCGCATCGCCGTTCAGGTGCTCGCGGCCCTCATTGTCGTGGTCGTTGGCGGACTGGCCTCTCGCAGCACCGAGGCCACGCTCAAGGCCCAGCTGCCCATCATGGCGCTCATTGGCATCTCGCTCATCGCCTTCTTTGCGGGCGTCGACTGGGGCAGCAGCGGTGTGCCAGCGTTCAACTTCCAGGACGCGGGCTTCTTCACCATCTTCGCCGTCTTCTTTCCCGCTGTGACCGGCATCTTGGCCGGTGTCAGCATGTCCGGAGACCTTGAAGACCCGGGCGAGGCGATTCCCCGAGGCGTGCTCGGTGCCGTCGCGGTCGGCTTTGTCGTCTACATGGCGGTGCCCTTCGCGTTGGCCCACAGCGCCGGCGCCGACACCCTGAACCTCGGCGCGCCTCTGGTGTGGACCACCATCGCCCTCGGCGGCTCCTGGTTCATCATTCCCGGCATGTGGGGAGCCATCTTGTCGAGTGCGTTCGGCAGTGTGCTTGCGGCACCCCGGACCCTGCAGGCTCTGTCCATGGACAAGCTGGCCCCGGCTCGCTTGGCCGAAACCGACCACAACGGCGAGCCCCTGCCGGCGCTGTGGGTGACGACTGCCATCGCCCTGGCGGCCGTCTTTCTGGGCGAGCTCGACGCCGTCGCGGCCGTGCTGACCATGTTCTTCCTGACGACCTACGGCACGCTGAACCTGGTCGCCGGACTCGAGGACTTGGTTGGCGACCCGTCATTCCGGCCTCGCATCCGAGTGCCCTGGTGGGCATCACTGGCTGGCGGAGCGGGCTGTTTTATGGCGATGCTGGCGATTCACCCCTTCGCCGCAGCCGTCGCCATCACCATCGAGGTGCTGATCTACCTGTACCTGCGCCGTCAGTCGATGACCGCCGCTTGGGGCGATGTGCGCGGCGGGTTCTGGATGAGTGCTGCCCGCTACGCGTTGCTGGCGCTTCGAGACAGCCGCATGGAGCCCCGCAACTGGCGTCCGCACATTCTCATGTTCACCGCAGACCTGTCCCGCACCCTGGTGCTGGCCAAGTTCGCCTCGGACTTCAGTCAACAGCGCGGCATCGTCACCATCGTCACGCTGATGATTGGCGACGTCGAGGACCACGGACGCATCGAGGACCTCGAGAGCCGAAACAAGAAGCTGCTGGATGTAAAAGGCATCCTGGCCTTCCCAGAAGTTGCGGCGGTACCGTCCTTTGACGCCGGCTGCATCACGGTGGCTCAGGCCAACGGTTTTGCCGGGCTGGCATCGAACACCGTCCTGTTTGGTTGGCCCGGCGAGAGCCCCGAGGCCCTCGCTCGGTTGTTGACCACGACGCGAAAGCTCGACAAGCTCGAAAAATGCACGCTGATTGCGCGCCTGATTCCAGAGGCCAAGCCACTTCCCGCTCAACGAAAGGCCGTGGTCTGGTGGAAGGGCCGCGAGCACAACGGCGATCTGATGTTGCTTCTGGCACACCTGCTGTCTCTGTCTGAGCACTGGCGCGACATCCGCGTTGTGCTCAAGAGTGTGGTCGAGGACGAAGAGACCCGCCGAGCGCGCAACCGTGAGTTTGCCGCGATGCTGCCCGAGATTCGCATGGACGTCGACGTCGATGTCATTCGTCGCGAAGAGGGCCAGGCCGTCACCGACATCATTCGCGAGCACAGCCAAGACGCTTCTCTGGTGTTCTTGGGCATGTCCATGGCCCCTGCCGGTGAAGAGGTCGAGTACGCGACGCACATCGTCGAACTCCTCAAACATCTGCCTAGCACCGTGCTTGTGCGCAACGCAGGCCCATTCCGAGGCCGCCTCGTATGAGTGATGTCCAGACCCTGCGCCGCGTCATCATCATGCGGCACGCCAAGTCGTCTTGGGATGGCCACTCCATCACCGACCACGAGCGCGCACTGAACAAGCGCGGCCGCCGGGACGCGCCCGCCGTCGGGGCCGAGCTGAACCGCCGCGGATGGATTCCAACGGTCGCCTTGTCCAGTGACAGCCGAC
>CAYYHT010000772.1:0-3810 GCA_964471355.1 uncultured Enterobacteriaceae bacterium | reverse complement strand
GGCTGCCGGCATGACGCGGGCAAGATAGTTCGCCGACTCAAAGGCAGGAGAACCCCCATGCGAAAGGCTGTTTCCATCATCGCGCTCGTCGCGCTGATGGGTTGTGACGGGACCGAGTGCGGCGAAGGCACGACTCTGATTGACGGTGTGTGCGAGCCGGACGATGGGGCTGGCGGCGGCGACGAAGATCTAGTCGAGTGTGGCGACGGGACGACGCTGGTCGATGACATCTGCCAAGCCGACGTCACCACCGACGACCTGGTCGATTGTGGACCGGGGACGGTGCTCGATCCAGCCACAGGCGAGTGCGTGACCACCGTCGAGTGCGGGCCGGGCACCGAGCTCGACACCGCGACCGGGGACTGCATTACCAGCGTGGACTGCGGTCCAGGGACCGTTCTGGACTCGGCGACGGGGGACTGCATCACCAGCGTGGACTGCGGTCCAGGGACGGTGCTGGACTCGGCGACGGGGGACTGCATCACCTCTGTCGATTGCGCCGCTGGCACCGTGTTGGACGCCACCAGCGGGGACTGCGTGCTGGACTGCGTCGCTCCAGAGGTCGAGCTGGCGGGTGCGTGCGTGACCCCGCAAGAGGCCCTGGCGGCCACGGCTACCGGTACCACCACCGAGCCCGACGATCCCAGCTTCAGCGGCGGAACGGCGAACACCCTGACTCTGCCCACCGTGGGCAGCAGTGTTGTCGTCACCGGCACGGTCGATGTGCCGGCTGACCTCGACGGCGACCCAACCACACTCGAGCAGGACTTCGACGTGTGGGAATTCACCGGCGCCCCCGGTGACTACATCGACGTCTCTGTGTCGTCGTTGGGCGGTCGCGAAGTGTCCGTCGAAATCACTGGGCCGAGTGGCTACCGGCGCAGCTCTCCCTACTACGCGGGCTCAACCAGCCAGCGCGAAGTCGTGCTTCCCTATGCAGGGCAGTACTTCATGACGGTCAGCAACACGACGTCCTTCGTCGGCATCGGGCCGCCCTTGGTCGGTCCGGACTACGTGCTGTCGGTCGAGGCCAAGACCTTCCCGAGCTTCAACACCCTGGCGCTCGGAACTTCGCACGTCGGTGGCACCACCGATCAGGTGGGCAGCTTCTTCGAGGTGTCCGGTAGTGCCGACAAGGTGCTCGAGGTCGCGCTGACCGATGTCGCGCCATTCGTGTACCCGGAGCTGATGATCTTCGACAGTGCCGGAGCCCTCGTCGATGTGCGCAGCGAGTCGCTGTTCACCCTTGACCAAGGGTCCGAAGACCTGCGCATTCTGGTCGACTATGTCGAGCTGCAAGGCGTCGACGATGCCTACACCCTTGCGGTCAACGAGCTGTCCTTTATCGACTTGGGGGTCATTCCCATCGATGACTCTCTGGGACCCGTGCCGGCAGTGCCCGTGCCGATCGCGAACGACGAGACGGCCTTCTTCTCGGTCGACTGCGGGGCTGGACAGGTTGTTCGCACCGGCGTGGCTTCAGTCAGTGGCAGTGGCTACCCCATCCCGGTCATTACGGCCCCGGGCGGCTACCTCGCCAATCCGTCCGAGGACTTCTTCTATTGCCCGGTGGCAGGGACGTACATCATCGAGCTGTACAACCCAGATGCTTCGGACGAGTTCCAGTTTGGCTTTGAGAGTGTCACGGCGACTGACCTGGGCAGCATCGATCTGAGCTCAGGCGACCTGACCGACACCATTCCATTCCTCATTGGCTACGAAGCGGCTTGGTTCCACTTTACGGTCGACGAGGACGCGTCGATTCAGATCAGCTCCATGCAGGGGGGACCGTTCAGCCAGCTTGGAGGAGCCGCCTATGGGGCACCGGCCATGAACTGGCTGGAGTGGAGCGACTTCTTCCGCTCCGAGCTCGACATTGCGCTGCCCATCGTACGGGCGGGTGACTCGGTTCTGTTCCAGATCGAGAACGTCGACGGGTTCGATGCCGGCAACATCCAAGTGGCCGTGATGGCCTCGACGCCTCCTGTACTTGAGATTGAGCCGAACGACAGTGCCGGAACCGGGCAGCCAGTCACCCCAGGCACCGACATCATCGGTGAGGCGGTCATGGGCGACCGCGACTTCTACGAGGTCGATGCGTTGGTGCCGCAGCTGTACCTGATGGCCGCATTGCCCCAGGGGGCCTTCTTCGAGCCGCCCGCCCTTACCCTTGAGCTGAACGGCGACATCTTGCAGACCAACGGCTTTGGGCCGCCCCTCGTCGCGGCGGTGCTGGACCCGACGCTGACCTATGATCTGCAGGTTGCGAACATGTCCGATACCTTTGGGCCTCCGCTGACCTACACATTGTCGGTCAACCCGCTGTTGGCGGCTGGCACCCTCGAGCTTGAGCCGAACAACGATCGCGGGACGACACCGGTGAGCTTCGCCATGACCCTGCCCGACACGGTAATCGGTACCCTGGCTGGACCAGCAGACGAAGACTTCTTCCTTCTGAACCTAGCGACACCAAGCCCGGTCGGGGTCACGCTGGACCTGATCGATCTCGGAGATGGCGAGACCCAGAGCGCTGGCAACCTGACTGTCGAGATCCTCGACAACAGCGGTGCCGTGGTCGGTGACCTGAGCAGTCCCGCATCGCTGGCAGCCGGTGACAACTATGTCCGTGTCAGCGGATTTGACGGCAATGGCGGCAACACCTACCAGCTCACCGCGTTCCGCATCGTCCCGGGCGTCGTGAACCAAGTGATCTCGGACTCGGTGCCAACCACCATCGAGAACACCATCAACATGCCGGGATCGTGTTTGGCAGGGGGCGTAGATGTCGACGTCGACATCTTGCATGCTT
The DNA here is from genome assembly GCA_964471355.1 of uncultured Enterobacteriaceae bacterium. Lineage (GTDB taxonomy): Bacteria > Myxococcota_A > UBA796 > UBA796 > CAYYHT01. Next base: position 1,001 of record CAYYHT010000772.1, on the reverse strand, counting down.
GGCGCGGTGACCTGCGCATCGAGCTGGACCACCCGACGTTGGGCACCTTTGTTCTGGCATACGAAGACACGGGCGACAGCGTCCCGAACATCCAGGGCAACTACCCCAACAGCTGGCCCATGACCCTGGGTGATTCTCTCGATCCCATGCTTGGCGTCGACCTGCAGGGAGATTGGACCTTGCGAGTCATCGATACCTACCCGTCCTCGGACGGCGGCATCTGGCAGACCTGGACCCTCAACGCAATCTGCGGCTAGCTGAGTTCACAGTGGGTTACCGGGCGGGCATGAAGCAATTCATGCCCGCTCTGTGTTCTTTGCTGCTCGTCGCCTGTGCTGGCACGTCGAATGAAACCGACCTGCCAGACACCGACGCCGAGGCCGGACCCTGCGCCTACCCCGATGACCCGGTCGAGCCGATGGCGCTCGACGAGGTGATCTACCCATACAGCTGGCCTGTGGCACTGCATGCGGACGGTCGCAGCGCCGCCATCGACCTCAATGATGTGGCCTGTGCCACGGACGAGATCATCGACTGGAGCGTGCATGACTTGCTGCTCTTTGTGTCGATCCCAGCGTGGTGACCCGCTTGTTATGTCCACGCCGGGCGCGTGGCTGAGGTCGAGCAGCAGATTGCAGACGAGGGCGCACAGATCATCTGGGTGCTCGAACAGGACACCATGCGCAACCCAGGCACCGCAGAGGGGTGCCGCGAGTTCATGGACTTCCACGGCAGCAGCGTCGGTTGGTGCGTCGGCGACGCCCAGACCATGCCAACGGCGGGCTCTTTTGACGAGTCGCCGTTCAGCGTCGGCCGTGGCTTCGACATCATCGTGCCGCGCGGGTCGATGGAGATTGTGTACACCACGAACCACGGCACCCCGTCAGGCAACGAGAATCCGTCGGGCGAGGACGTGCTCAACGCCGTCAAAGACGTCGCAGCGGGCCTCTAGCCTCGACTTTAGCGGTTGGCGCGCCGCGGCGGGTGCGTAGCTGCTGTGG
>CAYYHT010000771.1:0-3814 GCA_964471355.1 uncultured Enterobacteriaceae bacterium | reverse complement strand
CCGTTCGAAGAGCTGGAGCGAACCGAGCAGCCCTACCGAACGACCCCCACGGCCGAGCACCACATGGAGGACGTCGCAGCCCTTCATCCCGAGGGCTATGTCGACCTGTACGCCATGCCCTTTTGGATGGACGGTGGCTTTCAGGGCGGTGTCACCTTCGCCACGCGGCAACCCGGAGGGTTCTCGGACGGCGACCTCGGTCGGTTGCAGGCCCAGCACACGGCCTTCTGCGCTGTGCTGGAGCACATCATCCGCGAGTCGCTGATGCGCCGCTTGCTGCACTTCTACCTTGGCGCCGGCGCCGGAGAGCGCGTGTACCGGGGCGATGTGCATCGCGGTGAGGGTCGGGTGATTCCGGCCACCATCTGGTTCAGCGACCTGCGTGGGTTCACGAGCGCGTCCGAGAGCATGAGTGCCGACGACCTGTTGGCGTTGCTGAACGAGGTGTTCGAGCTTCAGATCGATGCGGTTCAGGCGCACGGCGGCGAGGTGCTCAAGCTCATTGGCGACGGCATGATGGCCATCTTCGAGGCCGAGGATGGGGCGGCGGCAGCTATCGCGGCAGCCCAACAGGCCCAAGCGTCGATGGCCGAGCTGCGGCGCACACGGGCCCAGGCAGGCAAGAGGGAACCCGAGGTCGGCATCGGCCTGCACTTCGGCGACGTCATGTACGGCAACGTGGGCGGAAAGACCCGCCTGGACTTCACGGTCATCGGATCGGCCGTCAACCGCACGGCGCGCCTCGAGGCGCTGTGTGGAAAGCTCAACCGGCGAATCCTCATCTCGCAAGACTTGGCTGACCGCCTGGACCTGCCGCTCGAACAACTGGGCTCTCACGCGGTGAAAGGGGTGCCCGAGCCCTTGCTCGTCTTCGGTCTGGCCGAGACGGACTAGTCTGCAGACGGCGCCGAACTGTGGCGCGGAGTGACCTGCGGCCCGCGCTTGCTTGCGGTACCAGCTGAAGACCACCCGGACGAAGATGCCAAGAACAGTCTTACGAAGGGCCGGTCGCCTCGCCAGCCAGAAGCGCAGCGGCATGGGAAAGGCGATGACCCACTGGCGGACGGGTACGACCGGGAGGACGCGGTCGACGAGGTTTGCGGCGGTCTGGTTGATGCGACGTCCTCCGCAAGATGGACAGAAGCCACGGCCCTTGCAGGAGAACGGCACCGCCCGGTACTCGTCGCAGCTCTGGCACTGTAGCCACGTGAAGCCGTGCGCCGGGATACTGCGGCATTGGTGGGACGGGGGTTTCTTGCCCTGTGGGGTTGATGACCGATGGATGAAGTGCCCAACAGATGCCGGCTACCGCTATCGGTGGGATGCCGGAACTCCGGGTACGCCATCTACCTACCCATTCGTTCCCAAGCCAAGTCCAAGAAAGCACGACCCGAGCACTCTTCTTCAAATCGGGATGCGTCAGCAGCCACAAGTCCATCCCGAAGTCTTCCTGCTGCGGACGCAGTTGTCGAAGTTGCGTCTTTTCGGACGCCACCCGCGTGTCCACGAAGCCCGCTCCAACGCCGGCGGCGACGCCTGCATACATCGCCGCCGTGTCGTTGACCCTGCAAGCAATGTAGGCGCGAGGCGCGTGCTTCTTCCGCCAAGACCGCCGCACCCTCGGGACCATCGACTCGACCCACGTCATCCAAGGGTAGTACGACGAGATGCTCGACGACACCATCGAGCGCCGGCTCCGGCAGATCTACCACCTCGGCGAGCAGGAGGTTGCCGTCGGGAGTGGCTGAGAGCCGAGGATGGGACAGCGGCGGTCTCGTGACGTAGCGGCACAACCGCTCGAGGCCAGCGCGGTCTCGAGCTCGGATGCGAACGCCCGCGTGCAGCGTGAACCACCCCGACTCGGCACAGGGGCGTGAGGTCTTGGCTTCGGAAGGGTCGGCCAGGCGAAGTCGGCGGGTCCGTCGACCGGCGCGCACCCCCATCGCTGCGCGGCCGCCCGCCGTGGCCTGCTGGATGGCGACCTGACCGTCTTCTGAGTCCTCCTCTGGTGGGTCGTCCAGCAGTCCGCTGTCACCGCGGCCATCCCCTACGGTCTCGACCGCCCCTCCGATCAGTTCACCATCGGACTCGAGGGCTTCTCGGCGCGCTTCCTCGAGGCCGACGGACACTCGGTCAACAACGACGGCAGCCTGCGATATGTCGGCGACGTCGAGGTGCTCGCAACCGGCGGGCAGACGATGACGCTGCGCAACGCTCGGGTCACTTACGAGCGGGCCGAGGACGGGATCTTCACCGTGTTCACAGGCTACACCTACGATGTGGGCCTCGACGTGAACGGTGTTGGCGGACAGCTCGGCGACATCGACGGCGGCAAGGTCCGCTTCTACCTGAGGACTCCACGCAGCAACTGGCCCGGGGAAGTGCAGGACGGCGCCAAGTACTTGGAGCTCATCAGCAGCGCACCCGCGACCTGGGGCCAGGGTGAGGTCCAGATCGAGCCTGCAGCAGACGGCAAGTGGAGAGCTGTGTTCGACCACGACAACGGCGGTGTGCATGTTCTCGGCGCCCTGGCCGTCAAAGGCGAGTCCAGCAGCAATGCCTGGCTGAGCACCGGTGGCGACCTGCCCTTCGACGCTCGCACCTCCTCGATGGCCCGCAGCAACGGCGACATCGCTGTCGTCGACGCCAGCGACATCGAGCTGCAGTTCGAAGCGGGTCACTGGAACAACCCGGTCGAGGCCTTCACCGCCTTCGGTCCGATGACCGTCGAGCTGCAGGTCGGTCCCGAGCTGCAGACCCATGCCCTCGCCGACGGGTTCGCCTACAGCGACGCCATCGTCACTGACATCGACGCCGCGGTCGTCGGAACGGCGAGTCTCCGCGAGGACCTGGAGTACCAGGGAGCCGGCGTCCGCCTGCAGGCGACGCGCGCCACCGTCGCGTTGGCGCTCACTGACCACCCATTGGCCGGTGGGGACGTGGGGAGCAGGTGGCCCTTCACCGGGACTCTCGAGCGCTCGCGGGTCTCGCAGTCGCGCACCGTAGTCGTCGACGGGTCCGCCGTGCTGGACAGTGACGATCCGCGGGCCGGCGGCACGGTCGTCGACTTCAGCGACAACCGCGTGTACGCCACCGAGCAGTACCACTACAGGAGTGTACGAAGCCTGGGCGACTGGTTCGTGGTCCTTCCACGTACGCGTTGCCACGAGAAGCTCGGACTCGGCAACATTGCCACTTACGTCGACATCTTCTGGAACCTCGAGACCGATACCATCGAGTTCGAGAAGCGTGGCCAGAGCTACTACTGCAAGTCCGACCGGGGCATCACGCCGCACGAGACGAATGAGCAGTACACGACGGTCACCTTCTACGACAACGCCACGGTCCTGAACACGCTGGATCCGAACTCGTTCTCCGCGTTGCTCATGCCCCACGAAGGGCGGGTCAACGTCACTTACTAGCGGCCGGACCGCAGCAACCCTTCGCAGGAGGCGCCACCACGGCGTCTCCTGCTTTTCGTTTTCCCCTCGCCGCCCGAAGACCGTCCGTCTGAGCGTCCCCGCCCTCGACGGCGGGATGGACTCGTGCGTCTCGAATCCACGCACCCCACGGCGACGCCCACCCATCTGGAACGATGGTTCAGCAAGTTCTTGACCAAGCGTTCATGAAAGCTAGAATGTGAGGATGGCAAGACCTCGCGGATTCGACGAAGCGGATGTGCTGGACAAGGCGCTCGAGGTGTTCTGGGCCCAGGGCTACAACGCGACCTCCATCCAGGACATCGTCGACGCCACTGGCCCTGAGCGCGGCAGCCTCTACGGAGCCTTCGGTAACAAGCACGGCATGTATATGT
>CAYYHT010000770.1:0-3824 GCA_964471355.1 uncultured Enterobacteriaceae bacterium | reverse complement strand
GACCCCCTGCTGTTCCACGTCAGCAACGGAGGCCCGCCACCCAGCCTCGTCGTTCACCCGAGCGTCTTGGACCTCAATGCGGGCAGCTACTACAACAGCTCCACTGAGTGCGGCCGAAAACCAGCGGACATCACCCTCAACGCCATTGGGCGCGGGTGCGTGGCGATCGAGGGCTTCAATCTGCCCACGGGAACCGAGTTCACGAGCTGGTCCAGGCCGGCACCGTTCAACCTGCGTGGGGGCGAGAGCCAGACCCTGACCGTGCAAGCCACCTGGGGGGTCACCTCGGTCGATGCGCCGGGCCAAGTCTTGACCAACGTGGGCCCGCAGCCCTTCCACGCCACTCTGAATGCCGCGTCGGCCATGACCCTTGAGCTCAACCCCAACCCCGTCGACTTCGGCGGCCTGAGCGACACCTGCAGCACCACCACATCGCTGCGCCTCACCGCCGAGGGGGCGGGCTGCATGTATGTGCAAGGCATCGAGCTGCCTGATGGCGTCGTCGACGTGAGCAGCTACTGGACGCGATTCCCCAGGTATATGGCCGCCGGCAGCTCCATCGATGTGCCCCTGGAGCACGACGGTGCCTATGCCCCCATGGATGCCCTCGGCACGGTGAACACCGACCAAGGCAGCTACCTGTTCAACCTGCTGTCGTGGGAGGACGGGACCATCGAGTCGGTCGTCGATGACTTCGTACAGCCCGTCAGCAACAAGTCCGACATCCTGTTCTGGATTGACCAGTCGTGCTCGATGGGGGACGACGCCACACACCTCGCGAGCGAGATCGGCAACTTCACCGACGAGCTCGAGGATCTGTCGTCGGACTACCAGCTGATGATCGTGCACAGCTCGACCGGCTGCACCTTGGGACCGATCTGGAGCGACGGAGACCCAAACATCGCCAGCCAATTCGCGTCGCACACCTTCCACAACTCCTGGCTCGAGAGCGGCCTGGACACCACCCGAAAGGCGTTCGAACAGTCGGGGCCGGGCGGATGCAATGAGGGCTTCTTGCGGCCCGATGCCTCACGGGTGGTGGTCTTGATCTCAGACGAACCCGAACAGACCGGCGAGCCGTGGGAATCGGTGGTCGGCGACATCCAGACCAGCGGAGGCCCGGCGACAATCCACGCCATCGTGGGCGACCTGCCGTCCGGCTGTAGCACCGCCTACCGTGGCACCGGCTACGTCGAGGCCGCAGCGGCCACCGGCGGAGAGTTCCTGTCCATCTGCGGCTCATGGGGAGACGACCTCGATGTCATCGCCCAAGCCACCTCGGCCTTGCGCGAGAGCTATCCGCTCAGCGGCGTGCCCATCGCAGGCACCCTCGGCGTCGAGGTGAATGGCGCTCCCGCGTCATCATGGACCTACGACCCGCTCACCAACCGAGTCGTGTTCGCGACCTCAGATCTGCCCCCACCCGGCAGCGCCATCCAGGTCAGCTACGAGGCCGAGATCCTGACCTGCGAGTAGTGCATCAATTGGGTCTGGCCTAGCGTCGGCTCGCGCGACGATGGCCGACTTCAAGACCACAGTCAGCGACTCTCGACCGTTCCCTGCTCGACCTGGGGCAGCTGCATCAGGGCTTCGAGCGCCGCCTGCGGCTGCTCGACATCACCGGCAAAGGGCAGCGCAACCACCACATCGTGGTCGAAATGGGTGACCGCTGCAGGGATGGTGAACGGCGTGCCCTGGCCCTCGGCCAAGTAGTCGTTGGCCCAGAACGCCACGAAGTAGCGCGAGCCGTTGCTGACCTCGTCGTTCAGCACCCGAACAATGTGCTCGGGCCGCTGGACCAAGCCGTAGCCCATGCCCCAATCCATATTGCGAACCCAGGCCCACTCCAGGTTCGGGTCGGTCATGCGCTCGACAGGTCCGTTGTCCAAGATGAACTGGTGCCGAGCCTGCCAAGGCCGAACTCCGTGGGTCCAGTCGGTGTTGTGCTCGTTGAGCGTCGGGGTCGTGGTGACCTGGTGGATCTTGGAGTAGACCTGCGGCCTCCCCGCAAACACCCAGTACTCATGATCAAAGCTGTACCCGCCCTGGTCGTCTGCCCGCAGTCCCGAGGCCCGAATGCCCGCGACCACAGGCCCCGGCGACAGCAGCTCGAGCTGGCCCGCTCCATCTTGCGGGTCGATGCGCCACGCTCCCTCTCCCGCGGCGGTGTTCACCCCGTTGCCATACAGCGAGTCCGCAAGGGAGGAGAGGTTGTCACTGCCCGCGTGGTGAAGCGTCTGCAGCATGCCTCCGCGCTCGGGGTCGTAGGTGGTGATGGTGCCGCCGGTCTCGAGCCGCTCCGCTGTCGCTGAGAGCGCCGCAGCCACAGCGGCGGGCTCGGTCACACTCGCTGTAGCCAGGCTGTTGAAGTACACCAAGACAGCCACTTCATCGGTCGCTGGCACGCCATCGAGCAGCAGGACGAGCCCACCCGCCTCGTCACCCATCGGGTCGGCGGTCGCGTGCTTCTGCAAGATGCCGCTGAAGCCATCGAGGAACTGGACTGGGACGGGCTGTACAGGCTCTACATCCCGGACCGCGGCAATGCTTCCAAGGTCCAGCGGGCTCACATCGCCGGCGTCATCGAGCCAAGCATCGAAGTCCACATGGGCCTCCAGCGGCACGGCGGTCACGTCGGGCAGTCCCGAGAACACGATGCGCACCCGGTAGGCCCGATCAGGGTGATCCCAGCGCACCTGTACTGCTGTTTCCCGTTCGGTCTCGGTGTCGGAGTCGACCACATCGGTGTCGATCGGACTGTCGATGGTGTCGACCGGGGTCTGGCAAGCGAAGACGAGAATCGAGAGCAAGGACACAGGCACACTCCAGGCGGTACATGCTCTGTGTCGGCCGCATTGCAACCCTTCAAGCCCGTTATGGCCTGACCATGCCCGATCCGAACGCCCGTCCCTCAGACGCCTCGCTCAAGGCGGCCATCGCGACGCTGGAGCCGTACAGGCGCGCCGTGAGTCCGCTGTTCATCGGCATGGACAAGATTCCCGACACCAGACCCCTGCTGTTTGTCGGCAACCACACCCTGGGCGGCGTGCTGGACGTGCCCCTGATGAACCGCGAGCTGTTCGTCGAGAAGGACATCTTCGTTCGGTCTCTGGGCGACCACTTCCACTTCGACCTGCCTCTGTGGAGGGATCTGGTCACCACCTTCGGCGTCGTCGATGGCACCCGCGAGAACTGCGCACGCCTGATGAAAGCCGGCGAGTGCGTGCTGGTGTTTCCCGGCGGCGCCCGTGAGGTCACCAAGCGCAAGGGCGAGCTGTACAAGCTCATCTGGAAGGAACGCCGCGGATTCGCCAGACTGGCCCGAGCCCACAACTGCACCATCGTTCCCTTCTCGGCCATCGGCGTCGAGGACGCCTTCGACATCGTGCTGGACGCCGACGACTTCATGAAGTCCCCCGCCGGCACCATCGCCAAGTACATGGGCTGGCGCACCGATCTGATTCCACCCATCACCCGCGGCCTGGCGGGCACACCGCTTCCACGACCCGAACGCTTCTATTTCCGCTTCGGCGACCCCATCGATCCAGCCAGCTTCGAGGGCGACGAAGAGGACGCCATCTGGGCCCTGCGCGAGGCGACCCGAACAGCCGTCGAACAGGGCATCGAAGAGCTGATGACCTACCGCGACACCGATCCCGAGCGACACCTGAGCGGGCGCATCAAGCGCAAGCTGCTGGGCTAGCGAGCACCGGTAGCGCCGCCGTGCTGCAGTCCTCGGCCGCGTCCGAGAACACCAAAAGCAGTGTGAGCACTGGTAGACCTCCTATCGGCTAGATCGCGCGGCCGCGCGATCAGACAATAGG
>CAYYHT010000769.1:0-3829 GCA_964471355.1 uncultured Enterobacteriaceae bacterium | reverse complement strand
AGACGGCAAGCCCGTGGCCGACGCCATGGTCCGACTGGCTGGCCCCGCGCCGGTGCCCCCCATGCGGGTGGACGGAAGCGGCGAGCAGCTCATGCAGCTGGTCGCTGGAAGCTGGCAGCTGCTGGTCACATCCCCGACCTATGGATTTGCGGCCGAGCCGCTGGTCATCAACGAGGTGCGCAGCTCGCTCAAGACGGTCGACATCACCATGAGTGCGGTGCCCGATGGGCAGTCGTCGATGCTGGTGCGTGTGCTGGACTTCGACGGCAACCCGATCGAGGGCGCTGATGTCAGTGTCGGCGGGACGGCTCGCGGCAAGTCGGCGGCCGGTGGTGGCTTGCTGATCGACGGCCTCAAGCCCGGCGAGACCCTCGTCGATGTCTCCCGCAAATACTACGAGGCCTCGCTGATTGGCATGGTCGATGTGCAAGAGGGCAGCTCTGAGCAGCTGATCTTCTTGGACTGGGTGCCCACGACGGTCACGGTGACGGTCAAGGACAAGGCTGGTCGTGCCGTCATCGGCGCCACGGTTGGTGCTGACGGTCCATTCGACGTCGACGATGTGACCACCGGCGATGATGGCATCGCGGTGCTGCCTCTCAAGCCCGGTGAATGGCGAGTCATCGCCCGTTCCGAGGACCTCGGCGCCAAGTCCGCCGCGATTGAGGTCATGGCTGGCGATCGAACCGCCGATGCCGAGCTGCAGCTGGACAAGGCGCGAGTCATCGTCACCACCGAAGAGATGGTCATCGCCGACCGCATTCCCTTCGAGATCACCAAGGCCACCCTCAAGCCCGAGGCCAGCGCCATCTTGGGCGAGGTCGCCGACACGCTCCTGGCCAATCCGCACGTCACCAAGATCGAGATTGCCGGGCACACCGACAGCACCGGCTCGCTTCAGCGGAATCTCGCGCTGTCCGAGCAGCGTGCCGAGGTCGTCATGGCCGAGATGGTCGAGCGCGGAGTGGCGCCAGAACGCATGGTGGCTCGTGGCTACGGTGCGACCCGGCCGATCGCCAGCAACGAGCAGTTCGACGGTCGAAAGCAGAATCGCCGCGTGCAGTTCGAGATTCTCGAACAGAATGTCGAGGCGGTCGAAGAAGTTGTCGCTCCAGAGCCGCCCGGGGACGCTCCGACCGAGCCCACCGAGGACGCTCCGACCGAGCCCACCGAAGACGCTCCGACCGAGCCCACCGAAGACGCTCCGACCGAGCCCACCGAAGGCGACGACAAGACGCCTGACGAAGAGGCCCCGGCCAAAGAGGGCGGTTGATTCACCGAGCTGTCTTCCTGCTTGCGGCCGGACTGAGCAGCGGCATGGCTGCCCACGCCGAAAAACCCGCTGAGCCTGTCGCTGCCCTGGTGGTCGATGTGTCGGGATGGAGCGTGGTCGACTACAACAACGCCATCATCGAAGAGGGACTCGTTGCCCTGAGGCAGGTCGATGACGCCGTGTCCCGCGGCATGTTCACTCCTTCTCCAACGGCCATGGAGGACATCCGGCAAGACTGCCTGCGGGTGCTCACCGAGCGCCGAGACAGCCTGGCTCGGTTGCCGCCGTGGGAGGGCGATGCGGGGCTGCGCGATGCGGCGGTCGTCGCCTTCGATGGAGCCCTGGCCACCCTCGATGCCGAGGTGAAGTCCCTGTACGAGCTGCTTGGCAAAGAGGACATCCGGAACGCGGATGTCGAGCGGGTCGAGCAGCTGTTCAAGTCACTCGAAGAGCGCTCGGCGGCCATCGACGCGCAGCTCAAGACGGACCAAGAGGGCTTCGCCGAGCGGCACGGAGTTCAAGTCGTCGACAGCGCCGCGGCCCCCGACCGAAAACCGCTGGCGAACTTCGAGGCCCAGGGCATTCCTCCCGAAGGCCGCACGCTGTCTTCCAACGTGTTCATGAACCTGACCGTGTCGTACACAAACGGGGTGATGTTCCGCGCCAACCGCATCGTCGAGGCGGTCGGTCTGTGCTTCACCATCGATCCAAACGTCGATGCGCAGCTGTTGGTCGACGAGAGCAGGCGCAGCCAGATGCGCATTGAGAAGGTTCAGGGCGAGCTGCAGGCCATGGATGCGAACTGGCAGGGCGAGTCCAGCCTGATGGATGGCGCGCTCGCGTTGGCCACGGCGGGACTCAAGGTGACCGGCATGCTCGAGACCTGGGGCGGCTTGTGGCTCAAGAAGACGCGGACAAAAGAGGAAGTGGACCGCATCAACGAGGTGGGCGGACAGCTAAATGGTGAGATGGACGTCGGCACCCGTGCCTTTCAGCAGGGAGAGGCGGCGTGGCGTCAGCGCTGGCACATCGACGATTACAACGCGTTTGTGCTGAGCCACCAACAATAGGGCTAGGCGCGCTCGACCGCTGCGGCCCACAGGGCCCTGGTCTTGCGCAGCTCGGCTTCGTCCCCGCTCGCGGTGAAGCGACGGTCTTCGGACCAGGCGGCGGTCACCTCGTCGGGGGTCTCCCAGAAGCCCACGGCGAGCCCAGCCAACAAGCCCGAGCCCAACCCTGTGGTCTCGAGTACCTTGGGCCGGACACAGGGGACATCCAGCAGATCGGCCTGGCGCTGCATCAGCAGGTTGTTTCGGGCCGCTCCTCCATCGACGCGAAGCTCGGACAGCGAGCTGCCAAGATCCTTCTCCATCGCCTTGAGGATTTCGTCGATCTGAAGCGCGATGCCGTCGACCGTCGCGCGGGCCAGATGCGCCTTGGTGGTGCCCCCGGTGATGCCGCGAATGATGCCGCGGGCGTGGGGATTCCAGTGTGGGGCTCCCAGACCGGCCAGAGCGGGCACAAAGGTGACGCCTCCTGAATCGGGCACCGATGCGGCCAGCTCTTCGATCTCGGCGGCCTCTTTGATGATGCCCAGGCCATCTCGCAGCCACTGCACAGCGGCTCCGGCGATGAAGGCGCTGCCCTCGAGTGCGTAGCTGGTCTTGCCTCCGATGCGCCATGCAACCGTGGTCAGCAGGCCGTGGTGGCTCTCTTTGACCTCGGAGCCCGTGTTCATGAGGATGAACGCACCGGTTCCATAGGTGGTCTTGGCCATGCCGGGGGCGAAACAGGCCTGGCCAAATAGTGCGCCCTGCTGGTCGCCAATCAGCCCTGCGACCGGAATGCCGTCGGGCAAGAAGTCCAAGCCCTTGGTGTGTCCATAGACCTCGGAGCTGTCGCCGACCCGAGGCAGCGTGACGCGAGGCACGCCCAAGATGTGCAGCAGCTCGTCATCCCAGTCCATCTTGCGCAGGTTGTACATGAGCGTGCGCGAGGCGTTGGAGGGGTCGGTCACGTGGGCCCCGCAGAGCTTCCAGGTCACCCAGGTGTCGATGGTGCCGAACAGCAGCTGACCATCGGCGGCCTTGGCGGCGGCTCCCTCGACATTCTGGAGCATCCAGGCGGCCTTGGTGCCCGAAAAGTAGGGGTCGAGCACCAGCCCAGTGCGGTGCTTGAACATGTCTTCGTGGCCGGCATCTTTGAGGGCCTGGCAGCGGTCGGCGGTGCGACGGTCTTGCCAGACCAGGGCCCGGTGAATGGGCTCGCCGCTGTCCTTGTCCCAGAACAGGGAGGTCTCTCGTTGGTTGGTCACGCCGATGGCGGCGATGCGGCTGCCGTCGGCACCTGCCTTGGCCAGTGCAGCGGTGACGGCCTCGCGAATCGAGACCCAGATTTCGTCGGTGTCGTGCTCGACGTGGCCCGGTGCTGGGTAGTGGTTGGGGAACTCGACGTTGACCGAAGCGACCACTTGGATCTGCTTGTTGATGAGCAACGCGGTGGAACCGGTGGTTCCCTGGTCGATGGCGAGGACGAGATCGGCAGACATGGTGTTGA
>CAYYHT010000768.1:0-3833 GCA_964471355.1 uncultured Enterobacteriaceae bacterium | reverse complement strand
CGTCTCGCCGTTGCAGCGGATCGACGGCGAGACGAAGCTCGCCGCTCCTTGGACAGCTTCGGACTCAATCCATTACAGGTCGCTGAAACACTCGCCCGCTCGCGCTTCAGCGGCGTCCTGCTCTTGGCCGCCGCCGCCTTAGCGTCCGCCGAGTCGGGTCGACAGTGCCGCGCCAATGCCAAGCACGCTTCCCATCATGACGATGAGCCAGCCCATGAAGGGCAGGGACGTGAGGAACGCGACCAGCAGCGAGCCGATGAGGAATGCAATCCATCGGCCATTCTGTTTTTGTTCGAAGGGCAGGCGGTCGCCGACGGCTTGGCAGATGCCGACAAAGCCCATCATCCAGGCGACGCTGAGCACGGTCAACAGGACGGCGGTGACAGGCAGACCCAGGCAAGTGATGGCGAACAGGCCGGCAGCACCTAGCAAGAAGCCAGTGGCAAATGTGCCAGCAAAGGCGGCCCGGAAGGGATGTTCCTCGAGGGAGTGGGCGATTCGTCCAACCCGCAACGGGAACAGGCCCACGAGCAGAACTCCGGCGCCGGCAAACGACAGCAGGAAGACCAGCCGATTGTAGATGGCAGTCAAAAAGCCGCTCGTCTCGGGAGCCATGGCCATGAGATTGGCACCCGCCGCCATGGCGAGTCGGTTGCCCTCAAGCTCGGCACCGTCCTCGGTGATGACTCGGCCGCCAAAGGACACGGCATCACCTTCGACGACGCCTCCGTGCTTGATGTAGACGTTGCCGCCGAACGACGTGGCGTCGCCGGTGACGTGGCCTAACACCAGCACGTCTTCGCCAAATGCCGTGGCCTCTTCGACCAGTTCGCCAGCCTGCACCACGACGGAGTTACCGAACCCCGTTCGCTCGTCACCGGGCGAGAGCAGCTCGTCAAGGCGGGCGTCGGTGTCGCGCAGTGCCTCGATCTCGGCCTGCTGGCCCGCGATCGTGCTGCGCATCTCGTCGACTTGTCCCCTCAGAAGGTCGAGGTCATCTCGCTGCGTCGAGAAAGCACCCAGAAGTCGGCGCAGCTCGGTGTCGGAGACTGCGGGCGTCGCATCTTCGGCGTGCGCTTCGACGGTCGATTCGTCGGGTTGCCCATCTGGCGATTCAGCCCAGGCGGGCGCGGCCAGCAACAAGACGGAGGAAAGAGCCAGGGCGCGCATGGTGTCAGATCCTAGGGTCCGCGGGCACTGTGGCCAGGCGGTCTGGTTTGGATTGCGCAGCGACGGTCGACAGCACGGCTGCCGCTGTGGATAGCGTCGCCGCCATCAGAGTAAAGCTGAGTGCGAGCGTGGACGAGACCACCACTCCATTTGCAGCGACACCCGCTTTGGCCAGCACGTTGATCAGCACGCTGGCGTCCACCGCGAGGGAGACCGGGTCGCCCATGTAGGCCCCCAACAGAGCGGCGCTGCCTAGCAGGGCCAGCCCAATGGTGACTTCGACTCGGGGTGTCTCGGCGACAAGGTCCGAGGTCGCCTCGGCCGCCAAGGCGTCAGTGAGCTCGGGCATGGCTTCGGGCTGGGCAAGCTTGGCCATGATGGACGCCGCCAACTGCGGCGGGGGAACCGGGTCGGCCACGCGCGCGAACACGTGCGTCATCGGCTCAGCACTGGCGGCCCGGTTCGCACAGACCGGGCATCCATCGATGTGTTCGGCGATGTGAATCGCAACCTGTTCATCGACCTCGCCATCGATGAAGGCGACCAGTAGATCTGTCGGGACGTGTGGTTCGCTCACCGGGTCCCTCCCATGGACACGTAGATTTCGCGGAGCTTCTTGCGGGCTCTGAAGATGCGATTCATGACGGTGCCGAGAGGCAGGTCGAGGACCTCGGCGATCTCGACGTACTTGAGGTGTTCAAAGTGGTACAGCACGAGCACCTCGCGGTACATGGGAGGCAGGCGATCCATGCCAGCGACAACGCGCTCGGCGTCCTGGTTGGTGCTGGCCTCGGCCAACGGCGTCGGAGCGGTATCTGCGACGTCTGGGGGCTCTTCCCATGAGCGACGCTTCCGGCGCCGGTATTCGTCAATGCACGTGTTTCGGGCGATTTGGAACACCCAAGAAGAGAATCGGCGGGTCGTGTCGAACTTGTCGAGGTTCCGCAGAACCTTGACCAGCGTGTCCTGCGCGGCGTCGCGCGCATCTTCGTCGTTGCCGAGCATCCGGCGTGAAAATCGGAAGACAGGTGCTGTCCACCGATCGACCAACCAGGCCTGGGCAGCGGGATCGCCGCCGGCGGCCGCAGTGATGCGTGCGGGCTCATCGTCCATTCCCTCGTGCAGTCGCAATGCCAGCAGTGGATCCTCCGGGGTCGTTGTTGCGCTTGTAGTACGCACAGATCGCCAGACTATTTCAGGGAATGCAGAGACTGGTGGTATCTTTGGATGGGGGTCCGCTCGTAGCCTATGGACAAGAACTGGAAGCTCCAGCGCTACAATCGTAAGGACTACTCGGAGATCGTCGAGTTTCCGGTAGAGATTGTAGGCCGCGACGGCGTGGTCCGGCGCTACAGTTTTGAGGACTCGATTCGCCTATATCAGCGGCGCATCACGTTTGCCGCGATTCGCTATCGCGATGGCGAGCTGGTCGAGGCTGAGGCGAATCATTGCCGGTCCCGCATCGACCAACTCAGGCGCAGCTACTTCCATCGCTATGGGTGGGGCACGCCCGAAGGAGGGTCTGATCCCCTCGAAACTTTCGGCGATCTGGCCGGAGAAATTGCCGCATTCCTATGCCGGGTGACCCGCAGCGATGGCCGGCCCGACGTCAGCATTGAACCGGTCACCAGCGCCGATTTTGGCGGCAGCCAGAACGCCGTGAGCACGTGGTACGTGGTCCCTGATGGCCACACCAGCGGCATGCTGCTCTATGTGCATCGCTTCAAGGGGACCGACGCCGACTCGGCTCGCGAGT
The DNA here is from genome assembly GCA_964471355.1 of uncultured Enterobacteriaceae bacterium. Taxonomy (GTDB): domain Bacteria; phylum Myxococcota_A; class UBA796; order UBA796; genus CAYYHT01. Next base: position 907 of record CAYYHT010000768.1, on the reverse strand, counting down.
TGTTCTTTGCAGCGCTCAAACTTCTTGAGATTCACGGCAGCGGAGACGGAGACGGTGAGCGCCTCGTTGCGTTCCACCACACGATCGACTGCGGCTTCATTCTGACCGGCCGCGGCGACGAATTCGAGAGCCTGGGCTCGTGGCACGACGACGACATCGAAGCCGAGATCGCCCCCACTCCTTGGGATGACGTGCTCAAGGCGATTCGCCGCGGCCAACACGAAGAAGCCCTTCGCAGGTGCGGGCAAGTGGTCGCCGAACAGCCCTGGCATCGCAATGCCTATGTGGCTGGTGCCGTGCTCGCGACGTTCCTAGGACGCCCGTTGGCGGCAGAGGACTTCGCTCTAGTCGGGTCCAAGTACTTCCCGACGGACTCTGTACTTCACTACGAGCTGGGCCTGGCTCGGATGAAGCAAGACCGCTCCGAACAGGCCCGAAAGTCCGTGTCCAAGGCGCTTGAGATCGAACCGGGCTTCACTGCGGCCCGGTTCATGTTGGTGTTGATGCACGTCGATGCTGGCGACTACGGCGCGGCTCGGGAATTGCTCAATACCCGGTCGGGTGCTCCAGATGACCAGCGCGCCGACGCATCGCTCTCGCGGTTGGCACAGTGGCTCCGCTGGCGCACAGTCATGGTGATGGGCGGTGGCGCTTCGGTGGTGCTCGGAACGGCAGCAACCGTCGTTGGTGGGCTGCTGGGGTTGATTCCGACGGTGCTGGGCATCGCCATGATCATCGGCGGCTCATTTGGATTCAAAGCCCAAGTGCAGCGGCTTGTCGCCCGCCAGGGCTTCGACGAGGTCAGTGAAGGGCTGCGGCGGTTGAACCGTCGCCCTCGCCGCGGAAAACAAGAAGTCTGCTGATCCGCGTCAAACCGGGTTGCTCTCATCGGCCGCGTGGTTAATTC
>CAYYHT010000767.1:1523-3833 GCA_964471355.1 uncultured Enterobacteriaceae bacterium | reverse complement strand
AAGACAGAGTTCTGCCAGACCCTCGAGAACGCCGGCTAGCTCGCGCTCTGGAGCACTCCTTCGGCCCACCGAATCTCTTCGACCAGGGTGAGTTCGTGCCCAATGGTGCGCCACAGCGGCGTAATGCCCATGGCGTTGAGCTGTTGCTGCAAGGCCAGAGTGTCCTCGTCCCCTCCCCTAGATGCCCCCCAGGGCAGGCGCTGCACAACAGCTTGAGATGCGTGTGCTTTGCCCAGAGGCGCCAGGGCGTCAATCACCCGAGCAATCAGCTCGTCATCACTGAACATCCAGACCACTGAGCCATCGGAACAGGCGATGTGAACCGTCACAAACGACCACCAGTCCTGGCTCTGCGGCAACAATCCTGGCCGCGTGACCCGCTCAAAGGGCATGCCGACGGGCGTATCGAGGAGCCATGGCAGTACATCCACCGAGTCGATCTTCAAGGTGACCTGGATGCGATGGGCCGGCGTGAGGGCATCGACCTGTTCGGCATCGACTGGGAGCTCGACCCATTCCGCAACGTCATCAATGGGCGCGTCGACAAACAACCGCCCGAGCACATGCTCTCGGCCGTGGTCGGTTTGGACTGCAGTGACGCGGCCATCTTCGACGTCAAAGCCCTCGATGGCCACGCCATCGAGCACTTCGCCGCCCTTGTCGAGCACCGCATCGATCCATCGCTTGGGCAGGGCCGCTGCGCCCTGTGCGGGCACTCGCCACGGTGGCTGCTGGACCAGCCCAAAGATGCGTGCAAGACGGTCTCGTTTGCGCACAGTCGGGGGCAGGACGCGATCCTGGGCCCACTCGCCCTGCTGCAGACCACCCTCGGCGATCGGCAGCGCCGGTCCCCACAGCGCCTCGAGTTGCCAGCGCAGTTCCACGGGAACCCGGGCGACCACCGGACCCCACGGCGGATCCGCCGATACCCCCGCTGGCGCGACCCCCGGACTCAGGTAGCGCACGAGAGTCCCGGACCGCGCCAACAGAGCCGCAAAGCGCAGGGCTCCCGGTGTACTACCTATGACGACCGCATGTTCCACTAGAATCATCCTCGGAGGCACCCTTGGCCTATCGCAACCCGACTCCGACCGTAGACGTGATCATCGAAGTGACTGGTGGCATCGTGCTCATTGAACGGTCCAACCCGCCCTATGGCTGGGCGATGCCCGGCGGCTTCATCGACGAAGGTGAGACCGTCGAGCATGCAGCAGCCCGAGAGGCCATGGAAGAGACCCACCTTCAGGTGTCGCTTCGCGCGCTGCTCCATGTGTACTCAGACCCCCAGCGAGACCCTCGACAGCACACGATGAGCACAGTGTTCGTCGCTACTGCTTCTGGAGTTCCAAGAGCGGGCGACGACGCGGGGAATATCGGCGTATTCGCACTCGACGCCTTGCCGGAATTGGCATTCGACCACGGCAAAATCCTGGCCGACTACGCGCACTGGCTCGCCACAGGCAAGCGACCGCTAGAGAGCTGAATCAGGGTCGGTACACCCACAGCTTTGTATTGCCATATTCGCGCACCCGGTCCAGCTTCAGCTGACAGGCGACCTCGGGAGCCTCGGTCCCGCGATCGGTCTCGAGCACCATCCAATGACGCGCTCGAGGCGCCAACCCATCCAACACAAAGATGGGGTCCTCGCTGTAGGGAGGATCGGCGAAGATGCCGTCAAACGACGAGAATGTGCCAATCAGTTTGTACACGTCGCCGATTCTGAGATTCCAGGTGGCTCCAACCTCTTGCCCCCGCTTGACAAGGGCCTTGAACGCCTTCCGGTCGCGCTCAACCACCGTCACGTCGGCTCCACGCGACCAAGCCTCGATCCCGACGAGCCCAGCACCACCAAATGCGTCGAGCACATGCACGCCATCGAGGTCCTGGCCAATGATTGAGAACAGGGCTTCACGGACTCGGGCCGATGTGGGGCGCACGCCTTTTGAGACGGGCTCTTGGAGGACGCGCCCCCGGAGGACGCCGCCGGTAATGCGGATGGGCATGGATCGATGTATAGCAGTCGTTCCATGAGTCAGATCGTCAAATGGGCCATCATCGGAGCCGGCACTGCCGGTCGAGCCCGTGCGGCTGCGATCGCCGATGACCACCGTTCAACACTGGTTGCTGCGCACCAGGGTCGGTACGCCCATAGCCTTGGCTGCCCGGTCTATGAATACTTGGACGAGGCGATCGAGCGGGCTGATGTCGTGGCGGTCAGCTCGCCCAACGCACTGCACCCCGAACACATCGAGCGTGGGCTGCGCGCGGGCAAGCACGTCGTTGTCGAGTTGCCGATCGCCCCGAGCCCCG
>CAYYHT010000767.1:0-1513 GCA_964471355.1 uncultured Enterobacteriaceae bacterium | reverse complement strand
CCGAGATCGCCGAAGACCTGTTCGTACTTGTTTGGGTCGATGGATTGCTCTTGCACGTCGAACATATTGAATTGCTTGGGGCTGTGGCATCGGCCCTGCGCGCACACGTGACCCGAGACACCATCGTCTCCGCCCGTGTGTCCTTTGATCGGCCGGGCCCAGCAAATGCTCCGGGGGCGCGGCTTGCACTGCACAACGTCGCGCGGCTGCATCGCGTCGTGGATTGTTGCGGTCCCATCGCTTCAATTGACGCCATTCGCCACGAGCCTGGTGCGCTGTTCGCAGACATGACCTTTGTCTCGGGCAAGCCATTGCGGGCGGTCTTTCTGCAGGGTCCGGAGTTGGTTCGCAGCACCCACTTCGAAGTCTGGACGGGCACCACCCAGTGGACACAACGTGACCGCGATCTGCAGCGCGATGGCGAGTCGCTGACTTTGATCAGTTCGATGGGTTTATTTGCCCGCGATCACAACGCCTTTATGGATCAACTGTTTGAAGGGGCCGAACCGTACGTTTCGATTCCGCGCATCCTGCATGTACTCGACGTGGTGAAAGCGCTGCAGGCGCGGGAAGTGCCGCAGGAAGTTGCGCCACGTTGAATGCGCTCCCCGTCTAGTTATTCGGCTCTCTATCCCTACCTAGGCGTGGAGGGCCCATGGGCCACCCAGTTCGACTCATCACCATGGCTACGGCCGCTTTCCTCGCAGCTGCGCTTACAGCTGGCTGCGTCGAGATTCCAGATGGTGATGACAAAGCTTTCCCCCTCAAGACGCACTCGCTGCTGCCTGAGAACGACTTCGAGACCGGGCAAATTGCCGCTGGTCACGTGACCGGTCTGGCACCAGAGCAGCCCATCGCGTTCACACACCAGCGCCATGTGCAGGTGCTTGGCATGGAGTGCGAGTTCTGCCACTCCGAGGCTCGCAAGTCGATCCACGCCGGCGTCCCGCCGGTGCAGACCTGTGCCAACTGCCACGCTAGCGTGGCCAAGGTCAAAGACTCCGTCGAGATCGTCAAGGTCATGGACTACTGCGGCTGGGATCCCAAGACCAGCCGCTGCACCAACACCGAGACCATTCCATGGCAGAAGGTGCACGATCTTCCCGACTACGTCCGGTTCTCGCACAAGCGCCACGTCCGCGCGGGCCTGAACTGCACCGAGTGCCACGGCCAAGTGGCCCTGATGGAAGGCACACGCCAGGCGGACGACACAGTGACCGACACCATGACGCGTGAAGCGACGCTGCAGATGGGCTGGTGCCTTGACTGCCACGCGACTCACCCGTCCATCGATGAAAACTACGGCGACCAGTCAGACCTTCGGCGTGCCGAGCTGAAGGACTGCTGGACCTGTCACAAGTAAGGGGGACGGTTTGGCCACACTAAATCGCCGCGACTTCCTCAAGGCACTTGGCATCACTGGCGGAGCTTCCGCCATGACCGCCTGCATTGACGACAATCGCTATCCAACGCCGATCGAGCAGGTGCTGCTCTACGTGGTTCGCCCCGAGCA